>JAJYBN010000180.1 GCA_021779005.1 Pseudomonadota bacterium | reverse complement strand
GCCGCCAGCAACCGCGGGCTCACGTAGTTCTCGGAAGCGATCAGCTCGATATTCTGTTCCTGGCGCTGCAACTCCGAGTGCAGTGCTGCGTACAGTTCATCATCGAACCCGGCGATCGTCATGTCCTGGCTGAACATCAGCGGCTCCAGAGGTAAGGCAAGTTATTTCCGGCAATCCATTGTACCTTACCCCCCGCCGGCTTCAGGCCGCCAGAAATGCCTCCACCACACCGTTCCAGGCCAGCGCCAGATTGCGGCGATTGTAGCCACCACCACCCAGCCCCACGATACGCCCATCACAAACTTGATCCGCGAGCGCGCACAGGCGCGCGGCGGCGAAGGAATGTGCTGCAGGCGTATATCGCAGGTGGGTAATTGGATCACCCTCGATACTGTCAGCACCACATTGAAACAGGATGAACTGCGGCTGCTGGTTCTTGAGATAGACCTCGACCCGCTCCCACGCGGATCTGAATACCTCATCATCGGCGCCAGGCGGCATGGGGATGTTGAGCTTGGTGCCCACGGCTGCGCCACGGCCGGTCTCATCGGCACGTCCGGTGCCGGGATACAGGAAGCGCCCATCCTCATGCAAGTCGGCGAACAGCAGATCAGGATCCTTCTCATACGCGTAGAACACGCCATCACCGTGATGCGCATCGATGTCCACATAGGCGATGTTCCTGAGAGCATGCGCGCGGCGCAGATGTTCGATCGCCACACCGATGTCGTTGAATACACAGAACCCCGCGGCATGCTCGCGGCCGGCATGATGCAGTCCGGCGATCGGCACGAAGGCACGCCGGTAGGCACCCGACATCACACCGGTCACCGCATTGAGCGTCGCTCCCACCACCTGGCTCGCGGCTTCGTATATTCCGGGGATCGCCGGTGTATCGCCATCATCCAGATAGCCGCCCTTCTGGCTCTGCTGGATGATGAAATCAAGATAAGCCTTGGTATGGAAGACTTCCAGTTCCGAACGCGAGGCAGGACGCGCGGCGATCGGCAGCGTGTGCTTGTCTATGCCACGGCTGCAGGCTTCCTGCCAGAACGCATCAAAACGGTCGTTTCCAAATGGATGGCCATCGCCGAAACCATAACGTGATTGTAACGGATCCCTGCATACACCGATTGGTTGCGTATTCAAGCTCGACATAATCTGATTATCTCGGAAAGAAAACTGTAAGAAAGGGATGATAGTATAGTTGGTGCTACGGTTTGGGTTATGAGCATGGTCAAGGCGCCATCAACGATGAAAATCACCCTGGGTTGGCGCGAATGGGCCGCCTTGCCTGATCTTGGCATCGTGCGCATAAAAGCTAAGATCGATACCGGCGCTCGCACTTCCGCCTTGCACGCCTTCGCGCTCGACTCATTCAGTGAGAATAGAGAGCGCATGGTACGTTTTGGCGTGCATCCGTTGCAGCGCAGGCTGCGACCACAAGTCTTTTGCACTGCGAAAGTAGTCGATGAACGTTGGGTGACGGATTCCGGGGGGCATCGGGAGCGACGACTGGTGATCACGACACGCGTTTGCATCGGCACCATGACCTGGCCCATTGACCTCACACTTACCGACCGGGATCCCATGCGTTTCCGGCTGCTGATTGGGCGCAGCGCCATGCGGGACAGGTTGCTGGTAGACCCAGATGCCTCGTATATGGCCGGCAACCGGCGTATGACGGCATCAATTCAGAAATAAATTAACCTGAAGCACTAACGGTTCATGAAAAGTAAACATCTGAAAATCGCCGTGCTATCACGCAATACGCGTCTGTATTCAACCAAGCGTCTGGTCGAAGCAGGATTGAAACGCGGTCATGACCTGTACGTAATCGATCCGTTGCGCTGCTACATGAATATCTCGGTGCATAACCCCGAGATCCACTACAAGGGTCGCAAGCTGGAAGAATTCGATGCGGTGATACCGCGCATCGGACAGTCCGTGACCTTCTATGCCACCGCCGTGCTGCGGCAGTTCGAGATGATTGGCGTATACCCGCTCAATGAATCAGTGGCCATCGGGCGTGCACGCGACAAACTGCGTTCGCTGCAACTGCTGGCGCGCAAAGGCATCGGCATGCCAGTCACGGGTTTCGCGCACTCACCGGATGATACCAATGACCTGCTGGCCATCGCCGGTGACGTACCACTGATCATCAAGCTGATCGAGGGTTCCCAGGGACAGGGCGTGGTGTTGGCTGAAACCCGGCAGGCGGCCGAGAGCGTGATCGACGCCTTCCGCGGCTTGGATGCGCACTTTCTGGTACAGCAGTTCATCAGGGAATCCCGTGGAACCGATATCCGTTGTTTTGTGATCGGCAATAAAGTCGTGGCTTCCATGAAACGCCAGGCACGCAAGGGTGAATTCCGCGCCAACCTGCACCGCGGTGGCAAAGCCGAAGCCATCCGCATCACGCCAGCCGAACGTACCATGGCCATCAAGGCTGCCAAGATCATGGGATTGAACGTGGCCGGCGTGGACATTATCCGTTCCGCCAGGGGATCGCTGGTGCTGGAAGTGAACTCTTCGCCGGGCCTCGAAGGTATCGAAGCCGCCACCCGCAAAGACATCGCCGGCGAGATCATCGCCTTCGTCGAACACCACGCGCGCACCGGATATACAAAAACCAAGGGTTCCGGTTAAGCCCCTCACTGGCAGGGCCCGCCACTTTCACGGATAATTCCGCTCCCTTTCAGCGTGCGGACTGCAATGGCGCAATACATCTACACCATGAACCGGGTGGGCAAAGTCGTGCCCCCCAAGCGCGAGATCCTGCGGGATATCTCCCTGTCCTTTTTCCCGGGCGCCAAGATCGGCGTCCTCGGCCTGAACGGTTCCGGCAAATCCACGCTGCTGCGCATCATGGCGGGCGTGGATACCGACATCCACGGTGAAGCACGGCCGCTGGCAGGCATCCGCATCGGCTACCTGCCGCAGGAACCGCAGCTGGACGCCAACAAGGATGTGCGCGCCAACGTGGAGGATGGGCTGGGTGAGATCAAGCAGGCCAAGGAACAGCTGGACAAGGTGTATGCCGCCTATGCGGAACCGGATGCGGATTTCGACAAGCTCGCCGCCGAGCAGGCGCGGCTGGAGAACATCCTGCAGGCTGCTGGCGCTACCAACCTGGATCACGTGCTGGAAGTGGCGGCCGAAGCCCTGCGGCTGCCGCCCTGGGATGCGGATGTCAGCAGACTCTCCGGCGGCGAACGCCGTCGCGTGGCGCTCTGCCGGCTGCTGTTATCGAAACCCGACATGTTGCTCCTGGATGAGCCCACCAACCATCTGGATGCAGAATCCGTCGCCTGGCTGGAACGCTATCTGCAGGAATATCCGGGCACGGTGGTGGCAGTCACCCACGACCGCTATTTCCTCGACAACGTGGCCGGCTGGATCCTGGAACTGGATCGTGGCCACGGCATCCCCTGGCAGGGAAATTATTCCTCATGGCTGGAGCAGAAGGAGAAACGCCTGGAGGTTGAGGAAAAACAGGAGACCGCTCACATCAAGGCC
>JAJYBN010000179.1:2069-3536 GCA_021779005.1 Pseudomonadota bacterium | reverse complement strand
CGACCCCGCCGGTCGAGCGCCTGGCAGTCAAGACTTTTGTCAGCGAGTGGCAGGACGGACTCATCCAGGAAGCCTGTCTGCGCGAGATCAAGCGCGGTGGCCAGGTGTATTTCGTACACAATAGTGTGGACACCATCGAGAAGACCGCCGCAGAACTTTCCAAACTGGTGCCCGGCGCAGAAGTTCGCATCGCCCACGGTCAGATGCACGAACGCGAACTGGAGCAAGTGATGCTGGATTTCTATCACCGGCGCTTCAATGTACTTGTTTGTACTACGATCATAGAAAGCGGCATCGACGTGCCCAGCGCCAACACCATCATCATCCAGCGAGCTGACAAGTTTGGCCTGGCCCAACTGCATCAGCTGCGTGGGCGGGTGGGACGTTCCCATCACCGCGCTTACGCCTACCTGATCATCCCGCCCAGAAGCCTGCTCACACAGGACGCACTCAAGCGACTTGAGGCAATTGAGTCCCTGGAAGAGCTCGGTGCCGGATTCACGCTCGCCACTCACGACCTGGAAATACGTGGCGCGGGTGAATTATTGGGCGATGAACAGAGCGGCCAGATCCATGAAGTGGGATTCACCCTCTACTCTGAACTATTGGAACGTGCAGTGCGCGCCCTCAAGTCCGGGGTAACCCTGGATCTGGAAGCGCCATTGGACCATGGCCCGGAGATTGACATGCATATGCCGGCACTGCTGCCTGCTGATTACATCGACGATGTGCACTTGCGACTGACACTCTACAAGCGTATCGCCAGCTGCAAATCTACAGAACAACTCAAGGATCTGCAGGTGGAGATGATCGACCGCTTCGGCCTGCTGCCGGTCCCTGCCAAGACGCTGTTCCGGATCGCCGAGCTCAAGATCCTGGCATCGGCCCTGGGGGTGCGCAAGATCGAGGCCGGACCTGCAGGTGGACGCATAAGCTTCATCGACACTACCACAGTGGATCCCAGCATTGTCATCCAGATGATCCAGCAACAGCCACAGCGCTATAAACTTGACGGCAGCAACCGCCTGCGCTTCACGCTGGAACTGGAGGACCAGGAGAAGCGTTTCTCGGCTGTAAATGCCCTGCTGGAGAAACTTGGCAGAAATGCGGCGGCAGCCTGATAGCCTGCGGCCATGGCTAGCGTTTACACTAGTCAACACCCAGTCTGATCTTTTGAAATTAACCAGTTAAGGACGCGTGCGTGAAATTACCGCTGTTCAGCCGCTTGCTCTTGATCCTGTTGTCACTGCCGCTGATTGCGCAGGCTGCGGGCACGCCACCCGCACCCAGTCGTGCGCCCAACTGGTATGACGTGGAGCTCATCGTGTTCCGCTATACCGATCCCAGCGCAGGCGCCCTGGAGACTTGGCCAGTGAACCCGGGCATGCCCGATTGGGATAGCGCCATACCCCTCAATCCGACTGGTAGCGGGCTACCCTATATGCAGCTCGCAGCCTCAAGTTTCCG
>JAJYBN010000179.1:0-2059 GCA_021779005.1 Pseudomonadota bacterium | reverse complement strand
GCCTATCGAACGCCTGGCAGAAACTCTCGTGTTCTCCTGACTATCAGCCTTTGATGCAAGTGGCCTGGACGCAACCGGCCATCGACCGTGCCAGCGCCCTGTTCGTGCGTATCGGCACGCCGCCTTCGGCAGCACCGGCTGTCAGCGCCACACCAGCGCCGTCAGCAGCAAGCAGTACTGCGGCTGTCACACCGGTCTACGGAATAGCCCGGCTTAGCACCACCGGTCCATATCTGCATTTCGATCTTGATCTGGTCTATCGGGGCGCCCCAGCAAAGGTGAGCATACCCGACAGCTCACAATCGGCTGCATCCGGTAATGCCACACCGCAATTCCAGTACTATCGATTGACACAGGACCGGCGCATTGATGCAGGTAAACTGAATTATTTCGACCATCCGCTATTCGGGGTATTAGTGCTGGTTTCACCAAGCAAGGCGCAGCAATAAACCCACCAGTGCATGACTCGACGGTCTGAGCCTCGACAGCACCGTCAATTGTCCTCGAGAAATGCTAGCAGCAGTTTGCGTACTTGATCCATGCCCCTCTTGAGGTATATCTCGATCTCGTCATGGATAGCTGCGGTGCTTTTGCCCGCCGCGCGGTTGGTAATCACCGCGCAGCATGCATAGGCGACATCCTGTTCCCTCGCCAGTGCCGCCTCAGGCATGCCGGTCATGCCGACCAGATCGCAGCCATCACGTTCCATCCTGATAATCTCTGCCGCAGTCTCCAACCGCGGTCCCTGGGTGGCACCGTAGGTTGCTTGCGCCATGAACTGCAATTTCGCTGATTTGGCGGCAGCAATCAGCTGCTCTCGCAGGCTGTTATCGTACGGATAGGTAAAGTCCACGTGTGCAACACTTTTTGAATTAAGTTCAAAATAACTGTGCGCACGTCCATACGTATAATCGATGATCTGGTCAGGGAACGCGATCCAGCCAGGCTGCATGCTGTCGCGTATTCCGCCGACAGCGGCTATAGCCACCACCCTGCGTATCCCGATGCTCTTCAAAGCCCAGATGTTGGCACGATAATTCACCATGTGTGGCGGTATGGTGTATGCATAGCCATGGCGCGGGAGGAACACGACTTCTCTGCCAGCCAGTCTTCCATGTGTCAGGAAGCCGGAAGGTTCACCATAAGGCGTGTAAGCCACTTCACGGCGGACAATCTCAAGACCGCTGAGTGAAGTCAAGCCGGTTCCGCCGATGATTGCGAGTTCAGTCATTTTCAATCACCAGTACTGTGTAGATCATCAGGCATTGCATAGATGGCCGGCAGGTTACGCAGATAGTTTTTGTAATCAAGTCCGCAGCCAAACAGGTATCGGTCTGGTGCATCTAGGCCGATAAAATCCGGTTGCAGGCCGTTGCTAGTGCGCTGCTTTCTGACAAGCACGGCTGTAAACACCTGCAGTGCGCCCTGCTTGCAACAGTCGTCAACGATGTGAGTCAGAGTCACACCTTGGTCGAAGATATCATCAATAAGCAGTATGGTGCGGGCCTTCACTGGCATAGAAGGCCGTACACGCCATTCCAGGTCACGACCGCGGATCTCACCCCGGTAACGCGTGGCATGGATGTAGTCAAGCTGCAAAGGGAAACTTAGCATAGGCAGCAACCAGCCTGTCGGCACCAGCCCGCCATTCATGACGCACAATACCAATGGGTTGCTGTCTTTCAGAGTCCCAGTGATTCTCCCGGCTAAGCGTCTGATTGCACCTTGCACAGCCTGTGCTGAATGCAGCAACTCGGCTTCCCGTTGTACGTGTGCAATCTCTGCCAGTAAATCAGACATTCTCAGGTTTCCAGTTTGAACTCACTGCCAGCATAATAATGTTCAAGTGCAGTGCGTGCCTCGCGCCATTTATGGCTGGCGTGCAACTCCTTCCAGGAAATATCTTCACTCCCATGCAATCGTGACAGGCGCCATTGACTCATTGGATTTTTATAATCAACCAGCGCCTGAATGATGCTGATGGCACCACTGCGACAATTGCACACAGGCAGCATGTCACAGCCCGCATCCAGGGCCGCCAGGGCCCGTTTCACATAAT
>JAJYBN010000178.1 GCA_021779005.1 Pseudomonadota bacterium | reverse complement strand
GGCCACGGTGGTGGACCAGAAGCTGATCCAGCAGCAGATGGCGCTGCTGCAGGCGCAGGATAAACAGAAGCAGGACGCAGCCCGTCAACTGCAGCAGCAGGCACAGGCGGCCAAGAATGAACGCGAGCAGGAGGAACAGAAGGTTGCCCAGCTTAAACAGCAGCAGGCGGCGGCCCAACAGGCGCTCGACCAGAAGCTCGCAGACCTGCAGAAACAGGCCCGGGCCGAACAGGATCGACTCGCCAAACTCAAGGCACAGGCAGCAGTCCAGGCGAAGCAGCGCCAGAGCGCGGCGAACGCTCGCCGTCAGGCAGAATTAAAACGTGAAATCGCCGCTGAACAGAACGCTTTGGAAGCTAAAAAAGCCACCTATAAACAGCAATGGGCAGCACTAATCACACAAAAAATTGAAAATAACTGGATCAAGTCACCGACTGCTCCAGATAACTTAAAATGTATCCTCAACGTCCAGGAGGTGCCGGGTGGCACTGTGACGAACGTCCAGGTTGGAGACTGCAACGGCGATGATGCGGTGCGCCAGTCGATCATAAATGCCGTGTATCAATCCTCACCCTTGCCGCCGCCACCGGATCCTTCGGTATTTGATCGTAATTTGACCATCACATTTTGTCCGGGATGCAGCCCAGGGAATTGAGTATGACGCGTAAACTCGTATTGATCATCGGACTGGCTATGCTGCCCTTGGCAGCTGCGCGCGCGACGCTGGAAATCACCGTCACTCGGGGCGTGAACACTGCGGTGCCGGTGGCCATCGTACCGTTCGCCTGGCAGGTGCAGGGCCTGGCACCGGCGACCGACGTAGCCGAAGTCATCAGCGCCGACCTGACCCGCAGCGGTCATTTCAGTGCCATACCCGTAAAGTCCATGCTGGAAAAACCCACGGATGCCAGCGCCATCAACTTCACCAACTGGCGGATATTGGCGGTGAACGACCTGGTGATTGGTCGCATCAAGCCTGCCGGCAGTGGAAATTACCAGGTTGAGTTTCAGGTGTTCAGCGTATACACCGGCCAGCAGCTTTTGGGACTGAGTGTGCTGACGACCCCCCAGAGCCTGCGCTGGACCGCCCACAAGATCAGCGACCTGATTTACCAGAAACTCACCGGCCAGCGCGGCGCCTTTGCCACGCGCATCGCCTACGTGGAAGTCTCAGGGAAAGCCGGCAAGGACAGCCACTATGCGCTGGTGGTGGCGGATTCTGATGGCGCGAATCCTCAGACCGTCTTCGATTCCAATGAACCCATCATGTCGCCCGACTGGTCCCCCGACGGCAAGTATCTTGCCTATGTGTCTTTCGAAGATCAGCACCCGGCTATCTATTGGCAGAATATTTACACCGGGCGGCGTGAACTATTGTCGGAAAAGCCAGGTCTCAACAGCGCGCCGGCATTTTCACCGGATGGCAAGTATTTGGCTTTGGTGCTGTCATCCTCCCCAGGGAACCCTGATATTTATGTCATGGATTTGTCTACACACTCGCTGCGACGCATCACCACGTCAGACGCCATCGATACGGAGCCGGAATGGTCACCGGACGGCCGCAGTCTGTATTTCACTTCGGACCGAGGCGGCAGTCCGCAGATTTACAAAGTAAACCTGAGTGGCGGCTCGCCGCAGCGCATCACATTTGATGGCACGTACAACGCGCGGCCGCGAATATCTCCCGATGGGCAGACCCTGGCCATGGTCCACCGTGATAACGGCCAGTTGCATATCGCCGTCATGAACCTGAACACCGGCGCGCTGTTGACCCTTACAGACGGGGATCTGGACAAGTCGCCGAGTTTTGCGCCCAACGGCAGCATGATCATCTATGAAGCCGATTACCGCAATCAGGGCGTGCTGGCTGAGGTCTCGGTGGATGGTCAGGTGCGCGAGCGCCTGTCGGAATCGCAAGCAGGCGTGAGCGTGCATGCTCCCGTTTGGGGTCCATTCCTGTCACAATAGTGAGTAACCAACTCGTGAATCACGTTGTCTTAATCGAAAGGAGCCAGTCATGAAGATTCTGCGTTCTGGATTAATGCTGCTTGCGGTCGCATTGTTTGTCGCAGGCTGTGCCAAAACAGTAAAACCGGTAACAGCACCTGCGGTCTCTACGGCTGCCGCGCCAGCCAGCACGGCGCCGATGACATCTACTGCTACCGCGCCAACCCAGGCGCAGATCAGCCCGCTGGATGACCCCAGCAATATTCTCTACAAAAAGGTTGTGTATTTTGATTTTGACAAGAGCAACATCAAACCCGATTTTCTGGACCTGTTGACGGCACACGCAAAATACCTGATTGCGAATCCAAACCAGAAGATCCGCATCGAGGGATATACCGATGAACGCGGTACCTGGGAATACAACATCGCACTGGGTGATCGCCGTGCACAGTCGGTGCGCCGCTTCCTGCTATTCCAGGGCGTTAATCCCGACCAGATCAGTACCGTCAGCTTTGGTGAGGCCCACGCGGTTTGCAATGAGCACAACGAAAGCTGCTGGTCGCAGAACCGCCGTGCAGTCCTTGTGTATCTAGGTCAATGAGACTGCGCGCCTGTATCTACGTTGCAGGAGCACTACCGGTACTGCTGGCGGGCTGCAGTACCACGGTACGTCCTGATGACCCTGTCTATGTACGCCAGCAGCAGCTGGAGGCGCGTGTTGACAGGCTGGACCAGATCTTCAATAACCAGAGTTTGGTGAACCTGTCACAGAACGTCGACAGTCTGCAGCAACAGGTGAATGAACTACGGGGTGATATTCAGGTTCTGCAGCACGATCAGCAACTCACCGTCAAGCAACAACGTGATCTATATTCCGATCTCGACAAACGACTGCAGAAACTGGAACTTGGCCTGAACAACGCATCCGGTACAGCGGCCGGGAGTGGTGCGGTGAATTTCGCTCCCTCCGCAAGTAGTGTCGGTGGAGCGTCTGCGGCAGGCGGCGATCAGGCAGCTTATCAGCGGAATTTCAATCTGTTGAAACAGGGACGCTACGAAGATGCCATCAACGGCTTCACTAGTTTCATCCAGCAATTTCCGCAAAGCCCGCTGGTACCGAATGCGGAATTCTGGATGGGCGAAGCTCATTATCAGATGAGTGATTTCCAGGGCGCATTGGTGAACTATCAGGCGGTCCGCAAAGGCTATCCGAATTCGAACAAGGCGCCGGATGCGCTGCTGAAGATAGGTTTTTCACAATATGAAATGCAGAAATATGCAGATGCACGCAAGACACTGGATAGCGTAATCAAGCAGTTTCCGGGTACCAGCGTGGCAAATCTCGCTAAGCACCGGCTACAACGCATGCGCAAAGAAGGACACTGAGTTAAGAGTCACCCAGTTGAACGTTTCTGTCATGCCGGCAAAGACTCAGCGTGATGAACTGCCCTCGGACCAGCGGCTGCGAGTTACCGAGATCTTTCATTCCATCCAGGGAGAATCCGACACTATTGGGTGGCCAACCGTGTTCGTGCGGCTTACTGGCTGCCCTTTGCGCTGCCAGTATTGCGATACCGCCTATGCCTTCCATGGAGG
>JAJYBN010000177.1 GCA_021779005.1 Pseudomonadota bacterium | reverse complement strand
GCCATCTGACGCAGCAGCACGTTGCCGAGGAGTGCCACGGATTTGATGTCGCAACGATGCCAGCGAAAGTCATCGAGAGTCACCGCCCGGGCGCCGTTTTCCACGAGGTTGGCGGGCAATGCGTTGAGCACAGAGGACATGGCAAACACCGTGGGCGGTATGTTTACCGGGAAACCGTGATCACGCCCGGTGTCAGCTCCACGCGTGACTTGCAGATAGAGTGCCTGATTGCCGCCACCGTTCATCGCCACCAAATCATTGAGTGATATGGTCCAGTGCGCACTGGTGTACGGATTTCCAAGACGTATACCATCGAGGCTGTACTGCAGACGCTTGAGATGCGCTTCCAGATGGAAGAGTTTGCCACCGTAGACCGGGATCACTTCATATATGCCATCTCCGAACAGGAACCCCCGGTCCAATGGTGAGATATGCACTTCGCTCAGCGGCAGGAATGCCCCATTAAAATACGCATTTGGGAGTGGCGTGGCCATGCTATTTTTTGACGAACCACAGATGGATGTCGTCGATAATACGCCGGAAAATATTCCCTTCGGGCACCGCCTTCAATGTATACAGTGGCGTATCGATCAGAGTCTTCCCGTCAAAAGATACGCTCGCCGAACCTGCCGATGTGCCCGCTGCTATCGGCGCCATCAGCCCAGATGGTGTTTGCTGGGAAGCAGTGAGCTGTGGATAGCTGCCTTTGGGGATCGTCACATACACATCCTGAGTGACTCCAACCGGCACATGACCCTCCGCGCCTTTCCATGCCCTGATGTTTGCGATGGCAGTACCGGCAGGATATAACTTATGACTTTCGTAGAAATTGAAACCATAGTTGAGGAGTGCCTCGTCGTCGATAGCACGGGCTTTTTCAGAGGGCGTGCCCATGACCACGGCGATGAGTCGCATGTCCTTACGCAAGGCAGAAACCACCATGCAATAGCCTGCTTTCTCGGTATAGCCAGTCTTAAGGCCATCAACGCTGGGATCGGTGAATAACAGTGACACCCGGTTTGGCTGGGTAATCTTGTTCCAGGTAAATTGTTTCTCGGCAAAGAACTGTCGGTAATAGCCTGGAAACTCGTTGATGAGGGCACGCGAAAGGATAGCCAGATCCAGTGCCGATACAAAATGTGCGGGATCATTGGTGAGGCCCGAAGCATCCACGTAATGGGTGTTTTTCATGCCGAGCTTCTGAGCATACTGGTTCATGAGCTCCGTAAAGGTATCTTCAGTGCCACCGATTTTTTCCGCCAGCGCCACGGCTGCGTCGTTACCTGACTGCACTATCAATCCCTGTAGCAGGTTCTCCACGCTCACCTGACTGCCCACGTTCACGAACATGCGCGAGCCACCCATGCGCCATGCTTTAGCGCTGATAGATACTGGTTCATCCAGTTGGATTACGTTGTCCTTGAGTGCGTGGAAAACAACATAGACAGTCATCAGCTTGGTCAGGCTCGCAGGCTCGCTGTGCATATCCGGATTGCTGGCGGCGATCACCTGTCCACTGTTGGCATCCATGAGTACGTAACTCTTGGCATTTAGCTGCGGCGGCGACGGTATGGGGATTGCCTGGACTGCAGCGGACACGCATAGGGTAAGCAGACCGAGCACATAGGAAAATAATCGCTTGTTTCTCAAGAGAGCACCTCGGAAAGAAAAGCACTGGGGATGAAGCAGGCTAAAGCCGTCTGATGTCGAGATTTTAACGCGACTACGAATGGAAAAGTACCATCTGAGTCTAAGGAATTACCACTTGGGCATCGGGGAATCCCAGGATACGCAACTGACCGGTGAGGGTGTCAACACGGTCTACATCGGGCAACGGGCCTATACGCACTTTATAGAAAGTGATGCCGTTCTGGGTCTCCGTCAGGATGAAGGACTGTTTGATCGCCGCAGCCCGCAGCTTCTGCAGCACACGTTCGGCATTGCCGTTGTTGGCGAAAGCGCCTACTTGTACAAAGACCTGTGGCTTGTTGATGGTACCGCTGGCGTCACTCACCAGCGGGGCACCGCTCGTCACCGGCAGACTGCTTCCGGGTCCGGTGGTCGGCAATGGCTCGCCAGGCGTCACGGCGGTCACATCCACCAGCGCAGTACCTGTGCCGAGCATGCCGATGCGGGAAGCAGCCGCATAGGACAGGTCGATGATGCGATTTTCCACGAACGGCCCTCGATCGTTCACTTTCACGACCACGCTCTTGCCGTTCTCCAGATTGATGACGCGTACGTAACAGGGTAAGGGCAGCTCCTTACTGGCCGCGGTCATGGCATACATGTCATACGTCTCACCACTGGAGGTGCGGCCTCCATGGAATTTGGTGCCGTACCAGGAGGCGATGCCACGCTCATGATAATCCGTGCAGCTCGGCAATACGTGATAGGTTTCGCCGTTCACTGTATATGAGGATGGATTGCCGTAGATACTCCTGGATTCGTAGCGCGGCACAGCATTCGGAACCTGAGACACATCGACCGGGCTGGCCGGGCCGTGATCCTGGGTTGGAAATTGGGCACAGGCTGCAATGGCACAAATTGCTGCTGCCATTACCAATGTTTTGGTCAAATCAGGGCGGATCTGCATGTTCCTCCAAGGCACGGGTTTCTGCTATGCGAGCACTCAGGTCAAATACAGCCATGGCATAGAGCGGACTCTTGTTATATTGGGTGATGACCCGAAAATTATCAAAACCCACCCAGTATTGGATATCGTTTTGCATTTGCAGGGGGACCAATATCACCGGCGTACCTGCGTCGAGGCCGGCGCTCACAATGAGGCCTTGCTGGCGCAAACTACCGATGGTCGTGGGAACCAGTGTTGCGGGCGGCGCTTGATTCGTTGGCAGCGCCGCGGGTAGCGCCACTAGCCCTCCAGGTTTCCAGCCATGGATATGGAAGTAATTGGCCACACTGTTGATGATATCCGCCCAGTTGTCCCAGATGTCTGGGTGACTGCCGCTGGCAGCTGTTACCGCATATTGTCGATAGCTGTCAGGCATGAACTGCGGCGCGCCCATGGCACCGGCGTATGAACCTGTCAGAGATGCCGGATCGAAGGATTGTTCACGACACAACAGTAGGTATTGTTCCAGTTCATTCTGAAAGAATGCCGCCCTTGATGGGTAGTCGAAGGCCAGGGTTGTAAGCGTGTCGAGTACAGGATAACCACCTTTCTGCCGGCCGTAGAAGCTTTCCACACCCAGGACGGCTATGATTATTGAGGCTGGGACGCCATACTTCTGCTGCGCATTGGCGAGATCCCGTACATGCATATCCCAGAAATTGACTCCAGCATTGACGCGTGTTTCGTTTACGAACAGCGACTCATATTGGTACCAGGGTTTTGATTCGTACGGTTTGGCAATAGCTGCGAGAATCGCATCTTTTTTCTGTGCAGACGCCAAGGTTTTCTCGAGCCATGCCCTCTCGAATCCATCCTGCTGGACCAGCCGGCTGATGAACGCTTGCACGTCCGGACGGTCGCTATAATTCTGTGCGCTTGCTTGAGCCTGATTCTGGGTTTGAACCTGTGGTCCTG
>JAJYBN010000176.1 GCA_021779005.1 Pseudomonadota bacterium | reverse complement strand
GACAAGGCGTACATGCTGCACGTGGGCATGAACATTTCCGATAAAGCAGCCTTGGGCAGCGGCTTGCCCATGGGAAGCATGATTCCGGTGACATCTCCTAGAGCATAGACGCCGGGGAATCGCGTCTCAAGAGTATGACGATCTACCGGCACCCAGCCCGACTCGCCGGTAAGCCCGGCCTCACTCACTACTCGCGGCGCCCGATGTGGTGGCACGTAGGCCAGCAGATCATACTCAGCAGTTGTTCCATTGGCAAAGTGGATACGCTGAACTTCAGGTTCCACGTGCGTAACAGCATGCTCGGGATGATAACCCATTCCTTTTTCTTCCACCATCTGCCGCACCTGCCGGGAGATTTCCGGCCCCGTTACCGGCATCGGGCTCGGTTCCGGGGTATAAATATCAACGGCAATGCTGTCCCGCACCTTGCGCTTGCGGCAGTCATATTCCAGAAGCATGGCAGCCTCATAAGGAGCTGCCGGACATTTAAATGGTACAGCGCTTACCAGAACCACCATGCGCCCTTGACGAAGTTCGAGCCGTGCCTCGCGAAGCTTCTCAGCCCCGTCCAAGGCGTAAAGGTTGTGCCCCGCCTCGGCGAGGCCGGGAATGGTCTCCGGGGCTAACTCCGCACCCAGAGCGAGTACCAGATAATCGCCAGTGAGCATTTGCCCATTTACTTCAACCTCTCTCCGCACTGGGTCGATGTGCGCGACCTCTCCCCGGATATGATCCACGCCTTGCCGCTCAAGCCCTGCGAAGGATCTGGATATTTTGTCGCGGGTGCGCAACCCCACCATCAGCCAGAGGAAAGACGGCGCGAAGACATACTGATCCTCCCGCTCAATGAGCACTACCCGGTGTTCGCGGGGCAATCCCTTGCGCAGATTACTAGCAGCCACGATGCCGCCAATTCCACCACCGAGTATCAAAATGGTTTTACCTTGTGTCATCGCCATCTCCTTCACTTGAATTCCACCGGACAGCATTCACGGTTGCCAATGTTTCATGCAACCTTCAGAAAACCACTCTTGGCATTTCAAAACACCAGAACCTTGTCCGCCCACGTCGTCCATTCGCCCAACTCGGTCAACGTGCTGCGGTGCATCCCCTCGGCAATATCTCCGTCGCCCATGCCGCGCGCATCCATGCAGGTGCCGCAGATGCCGACCACGCCGCCGTGACGAGTCACGCTACCGAGCATGACTTCGATGTTATAGAAACCTTGCGGTACTTTCTGGTTGCGGTGGGCGGACGAAACTCCATCGCCGATCAGAAATACCTTCACCGCATTGCCTTCCTGCTTGGAAAGATGTCCTGCCATGCGCAGACCGTTGTAGGTGCGCTCGCTGCCGTAGGGCGCATCATTGAGTATAAATAGGGTTTTCACGGAAGCCTCCTGGCTGTTTATATTCTAACAATTATTAGAATGAATTAACGCCTATTCAACACCTTTTGTGTGTTTGTGTCAATATAGTCTAGAGTTAGTACATACGTTCCATAATTTGATGGATTGAAGATATGAAAGACGCTCGCAACATCAAAGATCTGCTTTACGAGCAGGTGGCGCGGATAGGCAAGGTATTCTCCAGCCCGAAACGGCTGGAACTGGTTGAGTTGCTGTGCCAAGGTGAAAAGACGGTGGAGGTCTTGGCGCGAGAAGTTTCTATCAGTGTAAAGTTGACCAGCGCACATTTGCGCGAGTTGCGGGAAGCGCATCTGGTTGAGACTGAACGGCAAGGCAAGAACATCTGCTACCGACTCGCCAATAAAGCGGTGGCCGAGTTATGGGTGCAAATCCATACGCTGGCCGAAGATCGTCTGATCGAATTGCAACTGGCGTTGCAAAAAATCGCCACGCAGCCAGATGACTTGGTACCCAGTGACCGCGACAGTCTGTTGAAAGCCGCGCGCAAGGGGGAGGTGGTAGTGCTCGATGTGAGACCTGCAGAAGAATACCTGGCCGCGCATCTTCCCTTTGCAAGGTCAATTCCCCTGGATGAACTGAGGCAGCGGCTGAATGAATTACCCAAAGACCGCTCCATCGTCGCCTATTGCCGTGGCCCTTACTGCCTGATGGCTGTAGACGCGGTCGAGTTGCTGAAACGAGAAGGATATTCAGCCATCCATCTGCGCGACGGAGTCGCAGAATGGGGATTATTGAGGAGTCAATAATATGTGGGGATACATGGGCAATCATCCGGCACAGCAGGATAGTTTCTTCACGTCCTTGTTGAAGGTTTGCGCCGCAAGTTTCAGACCCTCCACCATCGTGAGATACGGGAACAACTGGTCGGCCAGTTCCTGTACGGTCATCCTGTTCCGGATTGCCAGCGCCGCCGTCTGGATCAACTCGCCAGCCTCTATGGCCACTGCCTGTACCCCGATCAGCCGCCCCGTACCGGCCTCGGCGACCAACTTGATGAAACCGCGCGTGTCGAAGTTGGCCAATGCCCTCGGCACGTTGTCCAGCGTGAGCATGCGGCTGTCTGTCTCGATGCCCTCAAAGTGCGCTTCGGCTTCACTGTAGCCCACGGTGGCTACCTGCGGATCGGTGAATACCACAACAGGCATCACGGTCAGGTCCAACGAAGCATGGCCTCCTGTTATATTGATGGCGGCGCGTGTGCCCGCTGCTGCTGCCACATAGACGAACTGCGGCTGATCGGTGCAATCGCCAGCAGCAAAGATGTTCGGCACGCCAGTACGCATGGCGCTGTCAATTATGATGGCTCCTTGCGCATTAACCGTGACGCCCACTGCTTCAAGGTTCAGGCTGCGCGTGTTCGGCGTACGTCCGGTGGCGACCAGAAGTTTATCGGCGCGTAGTTCGCCGGTATTCGTTGTGAGCACGAATTCGCCGTCGCGGTGGACAACCTGACTCGCCTGGGTATGGTCCAGCACCTCGATGCCCTCGGTGCGGAAGGCGTTTGTTACAGCCTCACCGATGGCGGGGTCTTCTCGAAAAAACAACGTTCTACGCGCCAGGATCGTGACGTGGCTTCCAAGCCGGGCAAAGGCTTGCGCGAGTTCAACCGCGACCACCGACGAGCCGATGACAGCCAGTCGCTCGGGAATACTGTCGCTTGTCAGCGCCTCGGTGGATGTCCAGTAGGGCGTGTCCTTCAAGCCGGGGATTGCCGGGATCGCCGGGCTTGCACCGGCAGCGATGAGACAGTGATCGAAGTGCAGTTCACACGTGCTGCCGTCAGTGGTGGTTACGTTCAGCGTATGTGCATCCTTGAAACGAGCTTCTCCCGTCAATTGCGTGATAGCCGGGGTATTTTTCAGGATGCTTTCGTACTTGGCATGGCGCAAGTCCTCGACACGGCCCTGCTGCTGGGCGAGCTGCTTTTCGCGCAGGACAGACGGAGGTGTGGGCGGCAGGCCGACATCAAAGGGGCTTTCACGGCGCAAGTGAGCGATGTGGGCTGCGCGAATCATGATCTTGGAAGGCACGCAGCCGACATTGACGCAGGTTCCACCGATGGTGCCGCGCTCGATGAGCGTGACCCGCGCGCCTTGCTCGACGGCCTTCAACGCCGCCGCC
>JAJYBN010000175.1 GCA_021779005.1 Pseudomonadota bacterium | reverse complement strand
TCCTGGGTGACTGGAACGATCACTGCCTGTTTATCCACCACGGTATATACAAAACTGCCATCCTGTCCAGCCTGCACGGCGGTATCCGGTATCACTAAGGCATCTTGTTGGATGGTGAGTTGCAACGTGATACCCACGTACTGGCCGGGCCACAGTCGCACTTGCTTATTGGGTATTTCCGCCTTGAGCATCACCGTGCCAGTGGTGTTGTTAATAGTATTGTCGATAAACACCAATTTGCCCTGGCCCAGGTTGCCGCTGCCATCCTCATTGGTTACAAACACCATGATGCTGTGCGCGGCATCGTAATGGCGCACTTCGGGCAGTGACTGCTGCGGTATGGTGAATTCCACCAGGATGGGCTTCATCTGGTTGACGGTGACCAATGGTGTGGTGGCAGTGGGTGTGACCACGTTTCCAGCCTTGACTGCCAGGCTGCCGGTGAGCCCGTCGATGGGAGAATTGATTCTCGTATAGGAAAGATTGATCTCCGCCTGCAGCATCGCGGCTTGGGCCTGGGTCGCGGTGGCGACTACGCTTTCATAGTCTTGCGGTGAGATGTAATCCTTGGCGGCCAGCGGTGCTTCCCGGTCAGCCTGGGCCTTGGCGGTCAGATAGGCAGCCTTGGCGGACGCCAGCGCAGCTTCAAATGGCGCAGGATTGATCAGGAACAAGGGTTCACCGGTATGCACATACTGTCCTTCCTGGAAGAACACCTGCTTGAGCACACCGCTGATCTGCGGTTGCACCGCCACCGTATGTTCTGATTGAACTTGCCCTATCGCGGTCAGTTGTATCGGCATGGGTTTGATGACAGCGACGGCGGTATCCACTGGCAAAGGTTGGGTGATACGTTTGGTATTGGCGATGCGAGCGTTACTGATTACGCGCCAGGCCACCAGCACCACGAGCAGGGTAACGACCATGCCAATCAAGAATAGAACCTTGGTTTTTTTATTCACGGTAACTCCGATGCATTGCTCGGGGCATCAAGCCCACCCACGGCGTGTCCGAGGGCCGCGAGCGCGGTGAACCAGTTAAGTCTTGCCTGTACCTGTTGTGCACGGGCATTCGCGAGTGTTGTCTGAGCGGTGAGCAGGTTCAGGATCGGATCTAGTCCGATGTGATAGCGGGCGAGTTCCACGTCCTCAGCCTGCTGCGCACTTTTTAATTGGGTGTCGGTGGTCGCCAGGGTCACCACTGCGGTATGCAGATTCTGGTAGGCCTGCCAGACTTCCAGCTCCACTTGCTGGATTAACTGCGCGGTGGTGGCTTGGCTGATGTCGATCGCGGCCTGTGCCTGCTTGTTAGCGGCCTCATCGCCGAAGCCGGCGAACAGCGGGATGCTCAACGTCAGACCGGCACTGTAATTATCGGCGCTCTGGCTCACACCGTTGCTGACCGTACGGGTTCGCCCTGCATCAGCGGCCAATGTCAGGTTCGGTAGTCCCCGACCCTTGGTTGCTTCCAGATTGGCGATGGCCGCCTGTTCACTGGCCTTGGATGCCAGTATCTCAGGCCGTGCCTCATGGGCTTGTTGCAACATTTGATCGATCGTTGGTTTCGGCATGCTAGCCGTGACATCCTGGTTCCAGGGCGTGAGCTGGAGACGAGTATCGGCGGAAAATCCTACGGCCACCGCCAGCGTGCCTTGGGCGACGGCCAAATTCCCCTGGGTTTGCTGCAGGGTGAGCTGGGCGCCCGCCAATGCCGCTTCCGCCTGATAGACGTCACCAACAGTGGCGAGGCCAGACGTCTGGTTTTGGCGGGCTGCATCCAGACTGGTCTCGGCATCCGAGACACTTAGTTTGTTGGCTTGCTCGAGTACCTGCAGACCCAATACCTGGTAATAATCCTGTTCCACTGTCAGGATCACATCCTGCATCGTCTGACTGTTGGAAAGTTCAGCGGCCGTGAGGGCGTACTTGGCTGCATCCACAGTGCCAGATCGGGTACCAAAGTCCCACAGCAGATAACTTAGGCTGATGCTCGGCTCATAACGCGTTTGTGCACTGTTGGCTCCGCCGTTGAAATTCACACTGCGGCTGCGGATGATGCTGTAGTCGGCGCTAATCTGGGGCCAGTAACCGGCGCGCGCCAGTTCCACACCCGCCTGGCTGGAACGGATTTCCGCCCAAGCGAGCTTGGTCTTCGGATTGTTATTCAGGGCCATATCGGTAAGTTCCATCAAAGTGAAAGCACGCGCCGGTTGCGGTGCCGGCATCCTATCGGATGCAGCGATTGCGGACGAGGTGAGCATGATCGCCCCCAGGAAAGTACTTAAGGGAGCCCAGTTATGGATTTTGAACATCGACATCGTGATAAAAATCACCCTTTAATACAGGCAGATTGTGGCACTTCGGGCCATGCGGCAACGCGTACTTCCATTTCACCCACTCATTAAATCAAGCGCAGGCTATTTTCCCATCACGGCGCTGCTTAAATCGGCCTGTTACACTTTGATACACATCTGCCGGCCGGACTACTGTTCGCGGGATGGACACGGGATAGAATTCTGACCCCAAGCATTCAGGTATTCATTTGGTATGACGGCAGCGGATCAGATTTTGGTGGTGGATGACGACACGGAGATCCGTGCGCTGCTCAAGGAATATCTGTCGCGCCAGGGATACCGGGTGAGCGCAGTAGCGGATGGCCCTTCCATGGAACAGGCCATGGAGGATGCGCGTTTTGATCTGGTGGTGTTGGACGTAATGCTGCCCGGTGAAGACGGCGTTAGTCTGTGCCGCAAACTGCGGAGCCGCTCCACCATACCCATCATCATGCTGACGGCCCGCGGTGGTGCGGCAGACCGTATCGCCGGTCTTGAGACCGGCGCAGACGATTACCTGCCAAAACCTTTCGATCCCCATGAGCTGCTGGCGCGTATCAACAGTGTGTTGAGGCGCGCACGCAGCCTGCCACAGGATCTTTGGCCTGAAGATGTGCTGGCTTTCCGATTCGGTGGCTGGCAGCTGCGGACCGCAACACGCCAGTTGCAGAACTCCGAGGGCACGATTGTGCCTTTGTCGGGAGCGGAATACCGGCTGCTATGCATCTTCCTGCGCTATCCAAACACCGTGTTGTCGCGCGAGCGTCTCATGGAATTGCTGCGCGGACGCGAGAGCAATATCCCATTCGACCGCAGCATGGATGTGCAGGTGAGTCGCTTGCGCCAGAGGCTGCGCGATGATGGACACACCTCGAGCATCATCCGGGCGGTACGCGGTGAGGGTTACGTGTTTGCATTGCCGGTGCAGGTGGAGAAGTGATGCGCCTGCTGCCGCGCTCGCTTTTCGGACGCCTGGTACTGGTTCTGCTGGGCGGCTTGATCGTGGCACAGCTCCTGAGTACGGCCATCAGCCTCTCCGAGCGCGATCAGACGCTGTTCTCTTACAGCGACCAGCAGTGGGCACAACGGGATGCGGCGGCGGTGGCGCTTTTGGATTCAGTAAGTCCGCCCGAGCAGCAGCGTATCGCGTCCATACTCACGACCCCGCGGCTGTTTGTGAGTGTGAGCGCACAGCCTCCTGTACCCGGCGTAGCGGATGAAGAGGCCGCTGATTTC
>JAJYBN010000174.1 GCA_021779005.1 Pseudomonadota bacterium | reverse complement strand
CCGGTGACCAGAGCCGTGCGCCCCGTCATCTTGTGATAATGATCGTGCAAAGGCGGTGCCATCGCCATATCAGCAGTCATCGTGTGGATTGAAGCTGTCGAGTGATCATGCCAATGATCATGTACTGTCCCATGTTTGTGGCGGTGGATGTGAACATGCCGTGCAAGCACCCATATTTCATCCCGAACGGACGCATGCAATCGATCGCCGTCAGGAAGCGCCTCTCGGCCAAGACTATGTTCATGATCGTGGCTATGATTGTGGTTATGCTTCCCCTGTTTCCGAAGATCGAGCCATGAGGAGATAGCTATCCAGCCACCGAACATTACGAGTGCCAGACTCGAACCGGTATCTACAATCCGACCGAAACGGTCTGCAAGAGCGGCGCCCGCGAGCCAGACGATTAAAGCGATGAATAATGTAGAGAGGGTATGCCCAATTCCTGCCTGAAAGGCAGCATGCGCCGTCTCAGATCTTGACCAGCCCCGTTGCCTTGCAATTAGCGCAATCGGCACCCAGTGATCCGGAACCATGGTGTGGAATACGCCGACGGCGAGGACTGCAATCACGAGCAGAATTTGCGGTCCGAAGTTCATCGATTATTCCCGGGTTCGTTGGAGCACTCTAGTAGAGTGATGATTAATGGTTATACCACAGAAAACCAGCCGCTATGCAGGCTGTTGCGATACTTTAAGTATTTGGCCGATGCCGAATCTCGCTGAAATTATTTAGCACTGAGGTCCCCGTTTAACCGGAAGTGGATATTGATCTGAATTATATTTAGCGCAAACGGCCGGACCGTATTATTCAATACGGCTGATCCGAAAATGTAAACGACCAGACAAAATCCTGGTCCAGTTTAACCGTAGTTGGTTTGGCGTCGAGGCCCAGTCGCGAAACCCAAGTGTCGCCGCCCGAAGTGATGATGGCAGTACCCTGTTCCTGCCTGGATGCGGATTCCTGTCCGGTGAAGAGTGAGAGGATCGCGGGATCATTGCCAGCCAGCGCACTGACGCTGTCGAAGTTCTTGGCCGGCCCGGATACCTGTGCGTTCACTTCCATGTGCCCTTTCGGTGTCACGATGCTCATAGTGGGTTCGATATCTTTTGCGCCCATGCGCATCGTCAGCCGTACGTTGGCGTCCGTCACTGCAAAAGCATGGCGCTTGAACAGTTGCACCACCGGGTTCGCATGCGGCCCCAGGACATCCGCGACCACTGCCCAACCATGGCCGTTGGTCTGTTTGACACCGTGCGTATCCGCTGGAGTCTCTACCGGCACGATCAGCACGCCGATGGTGAAAGGCCCCGTCTCTTTGTTGCCGATATGGGATTGCGGGCACGAGGTGGCGAACAGCAGCAGGATGCCATGCCCGGGCACCGGCCCCGGCGCCGGATGCCAGCGTTCTCCTACCAACAACTGCAGGTTGGCAAGTGTGGGTGTCCAGCTGACGGTCAATCCCTGACAAGCGGCCTTCGAGGAGATCACCCAGGTTTCCGATGGTGTGGCACTGGCCGGCTGCAGGCCCGCGACCAGCAGACTGATTGCAAGCATTACGCCACTGGATTTAACCATGGGCTGACTATCCCCCTCAGGTCACTGCATCAACAAATCCCATGTACGTGGACGTCCACGCGCTGTTTCAGCATCACTGAGATGCGGTGTTGCTCGACAAGGTGTACGTCGTGGGGAATCCGGGCGGTGGTTGTACCAGGTTCCAGCTGTTGCCGGTGGCGTCGACGGTAAAATGCAGTGGCCAGGAGCGCTGGGTGTAGACCGATGAGACGATCGCGCCCGGCACGCTGACGGAGACTGAGCTATCGCTCCAGGACATCAACCCGCAGGGCATGTTGACCGGCATATTGGTGGCGATCGGCACTACCGTCAGCGAGCAGCGCACACCGCCGATGGCGACCAGCAGGTTCGCATACACAGTGCCCTGCGTGTTGGCTTTCAATAACAGGTTTTCCGCCGGCTTCTGGATGTTCCAGTTGTTCGGCAGGTACACGCCGATATCCGGCACGCTCTGGGCGAATTCGCCATTGGTACCGGCCTCGGTCATCGTCAGTATCTGCTGGCCCTTGGGCGTGTTGAATCCGATCTCGATCTTGCCATGGGGATTGCCGAGGGCATCGTTCTTGTCCACACCCAGTCCGCAGGGCACTACGACTTCGGCCGGATTGGTGCCATCGCCGCGATACACGACGTAGCTGCATTCCCCGTTACTGATCAGGATGTTGGCGCTGTCGACATAGGAAAACTGCGCAGGTACGCCCACCAGCGCGAAAGTAGGCTTGTTACTGCAGGCCGATATCAGAACCGCCGACAACAGGACAAGCAAACACACAGACCACCGCTTCATAATCCCCTCCCAAGAGTGTTGGTAGCGGCAAACCGCCGCTGCCGAAGGATAGATTGTGCCACGACTGGACCATTATCGCAGAGTCTCGATGGGCCCGCCGCTGTGGCCAGGCGCCATCCGGTTTATGCAAGGGGGGCAGCCGCCGGCGAGCCCGGACCTCTATCACGGGTATCCACCCGGTACAGCAGCACCGCACCGATCACGAACAGCAGGATTACCGAAAGGATCGACAGCCGCGGACTGCCGGTCGTATAGCTCACGAATCCGATCAGGAATGGCCCGATGATGGCGGCGAATTCCCCCAGCATGTTGTAGAAGCCGAAGAATTCACCGGAACGCTCTGGCGGCACGAGCCGGGCGTAATAGGAGCGGCTCAGCAACTGCACCCCACCCTGCACCAACCCTACCAGGGCGGCGAGCACGAAGAACTCCCAGGAATACTGCATGAATGCCGCAAACACGGATACCAGCACGTACACCGCGAGGCCGATGAAGATGGCGAGCTTCGGGCCGATGCGTTCACCCAGGCGTCCGAAAAGGAGAGCTGACGGCACACCCACGAACTGCACCAGCAGCACCGCCAGGATCAGATCTGTGGTGCTAAAACCGATGGCCTTGCCGTAATCCACCGCCATCTGGATGATGGTGTTGACGCCGTCTATATAGACCCAGTAGGCGATCAGGAACATGAACACCGGTTTGTAGGCGCGCACATGCTGGAAGGTGGCGATAAACTGGCCAAAGCCTTCGCGTGCGGATTTGATGAGGCTGATACGTACCGGCGGCTTGCGAGGTTCCGGGACGAAGAACAGCAGGGGCAGCGCGAATAGCGCCCACCAGATAGCCGTGAACACCAGGATCCAGCGCACCGCCGCGGTGGCGTCTGCCAGCCCGAACCACTGGGGCTTGAGGCTCATGAGCACACCCAGTATCAGGAATATCCCGCCGCCCAGATAACCCATGCCATAGCCGATGGCTGAAGTCATATCCAGCCTGCCCTCCTCCGCTACGTTCACCAGCATGGAATCGCCGAACACGTTGCCCCAGAAATAGCCGATGGAGGCCAGCACGTAAAACACCACGGCCCATTGCCAGGCGCCCTGGGCCACGAAGTGCAGCGCGAACACCATCACCGCACCCAGGAAAGCGAAGAAGATCAGGAATTGTTTCTTGCGGCTGCCGCGGTCGGCGATAGCACCGAGCACTGGCGCCGACAGCGCCACGATCAGG
>JAJYBN010000173.1 GCA_021779005.1 Pseudomonadota bacterium | reverse complement strand
CACCACTGATCTCTAACGGCAAAGTCATCGGCGTGCGCTGCGGCGACATGGGACTCAACAAGGACGGCACCCCGGGGCCCAACTTCGCCGCCGGAGTGGATATCCAGGCGGGCGTGACGGTGCTGGCGGAAGGCTGCCGCGGCAGTGTCAGCAAACTGCTCATCAAGCAATTCAAATTGGATGCGGATTGTTCACCGCAGACCTATGGCATCGGTTTCAAGGAACTCTGGCAACTGCCGGCAGGCCGGGCGAAAACCGGATTGATACAACACAGCATCGGCTGGCCGGTGGATACCCGGACCTATGGCGGCAGCTTCCTCTATCACCTGGATAACGACCGGGTGTATGTGGGTTACGTGATGGGGCTGGATTACCAGGATCCGGATTTCTTGCCTTTCGAGGCGTTCCAGCAATTCAAGAATCATCCGAGCGTGAAAGTGCTGCTGGAAGGTGGCGAGATCCTGTCCGCGGGTACGCGTGCGCTTACCGAAGGCGGCATTCAATCGTTACCAAAACTGGAGATGCCCGGTGCGCTGCTGGTGGGCGATTCGGCGGGTACGCTCAACGTGCCCAAGATCAAGGGTGTGCACTTGGCACTGCGTTCCGGGATGCTGGCAGCGGAACACCTGGCCGAACACGGCAGCAGTGAAGGCTTCGACGCCCGCTGGCGCCGCTCGCCGTCCGCGAAAGAACTTCACAAAATCCGCAACATCCGTCCTGGCTTTAATAAGGGCTTATGGTTCGGCCTGCTGAATGGCGCGTTGGAGACCATCACCTTCGGCAAACTGCCCTGGACTTTTAAAAATCACGCGGATTGGAAGAACCTCAAAAAGCGTGAGGAAAATTTATCCAAGGTGAGAAACTACGTTACACGCACACTGCCACCACGGGACCGGCTGGCTTCGGTATTCTTCGCCACCACCACCCACGATGAGCACCAGCCGGTGCACCTCAAGGTGCCGGACACCGAGCTTTGTGTCGGCCGTTGCGCCGAGGAGTACGGCAACCCCTGCACCCGCTTCTGCCCGGCGCAGGTCTACGAGATGGTTGAGGAAAATGGCGCCAAGCGCCTGCAGATCAATGCCGCCAACTGCGTGCACTGCAAGACCTGCGATATCAAGGATCCCTACGAGAACATCATCTGGACCACGCCGGAGGGCGGGTCTGGCCCGAATTACCAGAATCTCTGATTATCAAGATACCGAGAGAGCCGTCTTTTTGACCTGGATCAATTCCAGACCGGCGTCAAGGTCTTAGTCTAGGCATATCGATTCAGATCCATCGGCCAAAGGACATGACGTGGAAGTCTACGAAACGGATGTCGCCATCGTAGGAGCGGGCGGCGCAGGCCTGCGCGCGGCTATCGCCGTGACTGAGGCCGATGCCGCACTCAGGATCGCGCTCATCTCCAAGGTCTATCCCATGCGCAGCCATACGGTGGCCGCGGAAGGCGGTTCGGCTGCTGTCACGCGACCGGACGACAGGCTCGACTACCATTTCAACGACACCGTGGGTGGCGGCGACTGGCTCTGCGAGCAGGACGTGGTCGAGTATTTCGTGGCCCATTGCCCGGAAGAGATGGTGCAGCTGGAACATTGGGGCTGTCCCTGGAGCCGCAAGCCGGATGGGCATGTGAACGTGCGCGCCTTTGGCGGCATGAAGGTCGAACGTACCTGGTTCGCTGCCGATAAAACCGGTTTCCACATGCTGCACACCCTGTTCCAGACCTCCATCAAATATCCTTCCATCCGGCGCTTCGATGAGCATTTCTGCGTGGATCTGGTGACCACGGACGGGCGTGCAGCGGGCGTGGTCGCCATCGAGATACGCACCGGCCAGTTCACGCTGATCAAATCCAAAGCAGTCATCATCGCGACCGGCGGCGCGGGACGCGTATTCCATGAGAATACCAATGGCGGCATCGTCACCGGCGACGGCATGGCGCTGGCCTACCGGCATGGGGTGGCACTGCGCGACATGGAGTTCGTGCAGTATCACCCTACCTGCATGCCCAGTACCGGATTGCTGTTCACCGAGGCCTGCCGCGGTGAGGGTGGCATCCTCCTGAACAAGGACGGTTACCGTTACCTGCAGGATTACGGTCTTGGTCCCGCGGAGGACAAGCCGCGCAACAAGTACATGGAGCTCGGACCCCGGGACCGCCTGAGCCAGGCATTCTGGTACGAACAAAAGAAGGGGCGCACCCTCAACGGGCCCCACGGTGCCTACGTACAACTCGACATGCGCCATCTCGGCGAAGCGCGTCTGCGCGAACGCCTGCCACAGATCTACGAGATGGCAGAAACTTTCATGGGTATCGACCCGGCCAAGCAACCCATACCGGTACGCCCGGCCATGCACTACACCATGGGGGGAATCCTGGTGGATGGACACTGTTCGACACCACTACCTGGGCTGTATGCGGTCGGTGAATGCTCGAGTGTCGGGATCCATGGCGCCAACCGGCTGGGTTCGAATTCACTGGCGGAACTGTGCGTGTTCGGCAAAGTGGCCGGCAGCGAGGCGGCCCAGTTTGCAAAAACCGTACCGGCTGGCGCTACCAAGCCATTGCTGGAGCAAGCCTCGGCCACCCAGCAGCGCGCCGAGCAGCTGGTGGACCGCAGCGATGGCAGTGAGAGGATCGCGACGCTGCGCAAGGAGATGGCCCAGAGCATGGAAGACGGCTGCGGCATCTATCGGCTCGCCGACAGCATGCAGGCCACCTGCGACAAGCTCGGCGAACTCCGGCAGCGCTTCAAGAACATCGACGTGGAGGACAAGTCGCGAGTGTGGAACTCGAACTGGCTGGCAGCCATCGAGCTCGGTTATCAGCTCGAAGTGGCCCAGGCGATTGTGCATTCCGCCATCAATCGCAAGGAATCCCGCGGCGCACACCAGCGGCTCGATGGCTACGAAAAACGCGATGACGCCAATTACCTCAAACACACCCTGGCCTTTTACAGCGGCGACGCTTCGCCGCGCATCGAATATGGCGCAGTCAAGATCACCAAATCACAGCCCGGTGTACGCGCCTACGGCGCGGCCGGAGAGAAATCCGAACATGACAGGAAGGCCGCAGGTCACTGAGATGCCGAACACCGAAAACACCATCATGATGGATGTGCTGCGCTATCGGCCCGAACAGGATACCAAGCCGGTGGTGCAGACCTATGGCGTGCCTTTCAGCGAGGATATGTCGGTACTGCAGGGATTGCAGTACATCAAGGATTATCTGGATGGCACCCTGAGCTTCCGATGGTCATGCCGCATGGCCATCTGTGGCAGCTGCGGGATGATGATCAACGGCAAACCGGGACTCGCCTGCAAGACCTTCCTGCGGGACATCTATCCAGGACGAGTCCGGGTCGAAGCGCTGGCACACTTCCCCATCGAACGCGACCTGGTGATCGTCATGGACGATTTCATCGAGAAGCTGGAGAGCATCAAGCCCTACATCATCGAGAAACAGCCACGCACGCTGGCACAGGGTGAATACCTGCAGACGCCGACCGAGCGCGATCTCTATGAGCAGTTCAGCTCCTGCATCAACTGCATGCTGTGTTATGCCGCCTGCCCACAGTATGGCCTCAACCCGAGA
>JAJYBN010000172.1 GCA_021779005.1 Pseudomonadota bacterium | reverse complement strand
CGTCCGCGAACTGGCTGGTCTTGACCTCTTTGGCGTTCTGCATCTGACGCGCGAAATCGTAGGTCACAATGCCGCTGGCCACGGTCTTGGCATACGCCTTCTGGATCATCTCGGCTGCTTCGCGCTAGCCGATGTATTCCAGCATCATCACACCCGAGAACAAGAGCGAGCCGGGGTTGGCCTTGTCGAGACCGGCGTGCTTGGGTGCCGTGCCATGGGTGGCTTCGAACACGGCCAGATAGTCGCCTATGTTGGCGCCCGGCGCGATGCCCACACCTCCCACTTCGGCGGCTACAGCATCCGAAAGATAATCGCCATTGAGGTTGGGAGTCGCCAGCACTGCATATTCGTCCGGCCTCAGCAGCATCTGCTGGAACATGATGTCGGCGATCATATCCTTGATGACGATCTGCTTGCCGCTTTTGGGATTCTTGACCTGCATCCAAGGACCGCCATCCAGCAGGGTCGCGCCGAACTCGTCTTTGGCCAGGTCATAGCCCCACTGGCGAAACGCGCCCTCGGTGTACTTCATGATGTTGCCCTTGTGCACCAGGGTCACGGAGCTGCGGTCGTACTCGATGGCGTGCTGGATGGCCTTGCGCACCAGGCGCTTACTGCCAAACGCCGAGATGGGTTTCACGCCCAGGCCAGCATCCTCGAAAAATTTCGCGCCCAGTTCCTCGCGCAGAAACTTGGCGAGCTTCTTGTTCTTGTCGCTGCCTGACTGATACTCGATGCCAGCGTACACATCCTCGGTGTTCTCGCGGAAAATAATCACGTCCACCAGATCCGGCCGCTTCAGGGGTGAAGGCACGCCCGGATAGTGTTTTACCGGACGCACGCAGGCATACAGGTCCAGATCCTGGCGCAGGGTGACATTCAGGGAACGGAAACCGCCACCGATAGGCGTGGTCAGGGGCCCCTTGATGGAGACCACCAGGTCCTTGATAGCCTGCAGGGTCTCATCCGGAAAGAAATTGCCCTCATACAGCTTCTGGGCCTTCTCGCCCAGGTAAATCTCGCACCAGTGGATCTTGCGCTTGCCCTGATAGGCCTTGGCCACCGCCGCGTCCCATATCTTGAGTGAGGCCGGCGTGATATCCACACCGATGCCGTCACCTTCCACAAAACCAAGGATCGGGTTGGTAGGAACATTGAGCTTGCCGTCTTTGATGGTGATCTTGGCGCCGCCGGACGGCAGCTTGACGTGTTTGTAAGCCATGGAGGTATTCCTTCTGGATTATGGTGGCAATGTGATAACCACAAAAACGTGTAATTGTGGCTGGTGTTGCCACACTCACTTAATCTGGAATGTGATTATACCGGAGTGGAAGAAAGCTTTGGACCTTGAAGTGCGAGTGTACCCGAACGTCCGGGTATCTCGCCCATTATTACTTCGTGCACCGGCAATGTCTTGCGATCCAGTTGCGCCGCCATATCACGCGTCGCCACCAGTTCGTAGCCTTGTTCTTTCCAGCCCACCAGCAATTGTTCAAATATCGGCAGCAGCGCCATGCCTTCCAGTTCCGCATGCAGGGTGTACACGTGCCCATTGGCCGGCGCCTGTTCGGTCAGTTTCAAAAGATGTTGCGTCACATTCGCAACGGTGATGTCATCCACGCCCACCAGTTCATCCAGCGTCGGCAGTGTGCTTGGGAGTTGCGGTACCGTGAATATCCTCCCTCCCATGGCAGGGAGGAACGGGTAATTGCCGCGGGTGTCGCTGGCATAATCGAAACTGAACTGCTCCTGCAGCGCCAGCACGTGCGCGTTGATCTGCCAGCCGGCGGCGCCGAAGGTTTTCGGTGCCATGCCGAAGATCTCGTCGAAGCGCGCCACGCATTTACCAAATTCACGCGCCGCCCAGACGGCATCGCGGCGGGCCACGAAATCTTGCCAGCGGATATGGTCCCAGGTATGGATACCCACCTCGAAACCTGCATCCCGCACCGCGCGCATGGCGGCCGCGCCGTTTACTCCGATGTCAGGTCCCGGTATCAGGGTGCCATACATCAGGGTTTTGAATCCGTAATTACCCGCTACGTTGGTGCGAAAAACCTTCTTGAGGAATCCCGGCCGTAATATCCGCCGTAATGCACGTCCCGTGTTGTCCGGCCCGAGACTGAACAGGAAAGTGGCCTGAGCCGTGTGTTTCTTCAGAATTGAAACCAGCTGTGGCACGCCTTCCAGCGTGCCGCGCAGGGTGTCTACGTCGATTTTCAGAGCCAGTTGCTTCAACTCTCCACCCAGCTGGTTTCCAATTTGAGCGCCTGTTCGCGAACCGATTCCGGGTCGAGAACGCCGCGCGCCACAGCGCGCACAAAATCAAGACTCTCCCGCATATTCATGTTGTGTAAAGCTACTCCCACTTGGCGCGTCACAGTAGCCAGCAGCTTGCGCTCGTCGGCGGGATAATGCTCCCCCGGCCGGTTGGCGCACACCAGTACCGCCTTCGCGCCCATGGGAAATACATAGCCGTCGCTGCTCAACGCGCTGTGCATTTCCGACAAATCAATGTCTTTCGCGCCAGAGCGCGCCGCGGCCAAAGCTGCGTCATCGGCCTTGACGGACTCCGGATAGGCAATCTCACCTTCCCGATGCGCCGCCATGTATTGGCCGTCTTTGCGCATGTACGCGGCGACACCCGGCGCCGTTATCTTTTGGCGAATGATTTGGACCGTTGCTGCCAGTAGTTCCCGTGTATTTTCGTAGCCGCTACAATGCCGCGCAAAATGCCGCAGCGCTCTCTCCGCGAGATACTTACGGCGGAAGAATACCTGTTCCACGATCCGGTTCGCATACGTTCGCACCCGGCCAAGCACAATGCCCAGAGATAATGGCACGATGACCTGCACCAGCAGGCTTGCGTTGGTACCGAGGGCCACGTGATCTACGAGACTGTTGACCGCGGCAATTACTCCCACTACCAGCGTCGTCATGCCTCCATATACCAGCGTGCGGTCAATGATGATCGAAACATCCACCATCCGGTGGCGCAGCACCGCATACAGGAAGCCACTCAAGGAGAGCACCAGCGCTGCGTTGGTCACAATGGAAGAAACCTGGGGTCCCAGTACGGCCGTATTGTTTAAAAAAATGTTGACCACAAATACTACACCGCTCCACAACATCCAGCGCAGCCGCAGCCGCCTTGCGCTGTCCGCGACGCCATAGTTCACGATCAGCAGGGCCAGCGGGACGAGGTAACTCACACTGAAGACCAGGCCATACTGGGGCCGCAACAATCCCGCCCAGCCGGTGGCGACGAAAAGGGCGGGTCCACCCAGGCGCGTGACTGCCCCCGCAACGAGCAGCAGAAGAAAGCCGCCGCGCCACAACCAGCGCGCCAACGGCGTGAGCGCCGGACCCAACATGGATTCAATCATGATGTAAAAACCGCAACGCGCAAGTAGATAAAGGACATTGGCCCCCAGCCAAGCGCTGAGTCCCAACAGTCCGCTCAGTTGGGCATGTTGAAACGCAAGACCGACCAAGAAGGCGATGGCCCACAGCGCCATGCCCGCGGCGGCCCGGTCGCGGCCGCGCCACAGGGCGAGCAGGGCGATCACGCCGAGCAACACGGAAAAACTGAGTGTTGTCCACTCAAACCACCACGCGTG
>JAJYBN010000171.1 GCA_021779005.1 Pseudomonadota bacterium | reverse complement strand
TCTCTCAAACCCTCGCGACCAGTCAATGAACAGGTTTTCAAGCAGCAACTGACCATTCACAGATGTCGGTATCAGTACCATCGCCTCATTGATTTGGCCCAGGAAGGCATGCAATCTACGCAAGTTAATCCCCATGAGGGTATTTTGCAACATTATCAAAGCATCAGCATTGATAATTCCCGGTTCATGTGGATCACCGGTAGTCGCTAATGTGATCAGGTCTGCGACCCAGGCTTGTAACAACCTCAGTATAAGAGGCAAGTTTTCCTTGCTGGCCTCGGCGGCCAACTCGATGGCATTAGCCTGGCCGCCGCGTAACTCCGTTAGCTTCTGGTAGAAATGCAGCCGCTTATGCATAAGTTCATCGTTGGCCAGCTCCAGTGCCAGCAGGGGCCCACCACCTGCGATTCCCAGCAACGCCGGCCAATCAGGTCTCGGTGCATGCTCGTTGAGCCAGGCGACGGCTTTATCCATCGGAGGTGTACTGATGCGCACAGCCTGGCATCGGCTGCGGATAGTAGCCGGTAAACGGGCGGAGTGTGCGGTCACCAACATCAGCAGCGTGCTAGGAGATGGTTCTTCCAAAGTCTTCAGCAGGCTATTGGCGGCATTGGCATTCATGGCATCGGCCGGCGTTACGACTGCGATCTTCCAGCCGTTATGCTGGCTAGTGAGCGCCAGTATCTGAGACAGCTCGCGGATCTGGTCTACCAGAATCCCTGTCTTGTCCTCGTCTATGCCCACCCGATGGAAATCAGGGTGGGCAGATGCGGCGAGCTGACGACAGGCGTTACATCGGCCACAGGGGTATGCATTTATTGGCTGCCGGCACAGAGCCAGGGCCGCAAACGACTGTGCGAAATGCTGCTTGCCGGTACCGGTTACGCCGGAAATAAGCAACGCATGCGGCAGTGTGCTGTTCTTCAAGCGCGCATGCAGTTGCTGCCAAGCTGGCAACTGCCAAGGTAAGGGGGTCAATGCTGCTTCGGACCTTATGGAATTCATAGCCAACTGGCAAGCCGCTTTATCAATAAAGCCGAAATCTGCGCTTGCACATCGGCAATGCTGCCGCTGGCGTTTACCACTTTGATACGCCTTGGATCACGATGTGCGCGTGCCAGATACACGCGACGCACACGTTTGAAGAAATCGTCTTTTTCCTGTTCAAAGCGATCCAGCAACCCGCGCTTCCTGACTCGCGCCATGCCGACTTCGATTTTGGTATCCAGCAAGATGGTCATGTCAGGCCGTAAACCTTTCAACACCATGCGCTCCAGGGACTCGATGTGCCTAGTGGCGATGCCGCGGCCGCCACCCTGGTAGGCGTAACTGGCATCCGTGAAACGGTCGCAGATGATCCATACACCAGCCTCGAGCGCTGGTCGAATCACATTCTCTACATGCAGGGCGCGAGCCGCGAACATCAATAGCAGCTCCGACATGGGCTGGAGCTTTTCCATGTGGCTCGTCAACAGTATCTGACGGATCTTATCGGCAGCCGGCGTGCCGCCTGGTTCGCGCGTGATCTGTACGCTGATACCACGATCCTGCAGATAATGCCCCAAGAACTCCAGATGGGTAGATTTGCCCACACCTTCAACTCCTTCAAGGGTGATGAACTTGCCACGTGAACTCTGCTTTCGGCGTTTCATGGTGAATGATGCTCGATCTGGTATTTCTGGACCGCCGCTGTCTGTTCTTTCAACGTGGCCGAAAACTGATGGGTTCCATCACCACGCGCAACAAAATACAGCGCATCTCCGGGCGTTGGGTGCAAGGCAGCCTCGATGGATGCCAGACTCGGCATGCAGATAGGCGTAGGCGGCAGACCGTAGCGGGTGTACGTATTATAAGGCGTGTCAGTGCGCAGATCTTTATAGGTGATTTTTCCATGGTATTGCGCACCCAATCCATAAATCACCGTTGGATCAGTTTGCAACTTCATGCCTTTCTGCAAACGGCGTACAAATACGCCTGCAATCTCTCCGCGTTCCTGAGACTGCGCGGTTTCTTTCTCGATGATGGAAGCCATGATCAATGCATCGTAAGGTGATTTATATGGCAGCCCAGGTGTCCTCAATTCCCATGCAGTCTTTAAGCGTTCCTGCATGACGTCATATGCGCGCTCAAGAAAAGCTACATCGCTGGTGCCTTTAGGAAACTGGTAGGTATCAGGATAAAAACGGCCTTCGGGATTCTCATCAGGGTGCCCGAGTTTATCCATGACAACAGCCGCATCCATATCGAGCAATTTGTGGGTGAGTGAAGGGTCAGTTTCAACGCTTGCCAGGACCTGTGTGAATGTCCAGCCTTCCACCAGCGTCAGTGAGTGCATAACGACTTTGCCACTTTTTAGCAACTCCAGCAGGGCAGCGACACTGGTGCCGGGCTCCACCAGGTATTCGCCGGCACGGATCGCGTCGGCATCGCCACGCAGGCGCGCCAGTAAAACCAGGTCCAGCGGGTGTGGTAGCACTCCCTGAGCATGCAGGTGTGTTGCGACCAGGCGCAGGGGTTCACCTGGTCGAACATCCACATCCATCGCCCGGCCGGTCACAACCGGAGTCAGATACCAACGGGTATACAGGGATCCAATCACGATGATTGAGGCTCCCAGCAGCAGCCAGGCGGTTAGTCTTTTACTGAGTCTATACATCACATCCACGATCCTTTCAGGTTTCGGATGCCCAACGCTGTGCCTGGCGCGTCATGGAACCGATGGAATATTTCCAATGACCGATGGCTGTCACCGGCCATATGCCGATAAGGGAATTACATACGAAGATCTCCTTTGCCTGCATGAGTTCCGTGAGCGCCAGACCCGCCACCCGTACGGCAATGCTCGCCTGTCGGGCCTGCTCCAGCAGATGACGGCGCATCACGCCTTCAACCCCGCAACGCTGAAGGTCAGGGGTGGCGAGTACACCGTGATCCAGCCAAGCAAACACATTGCTCATTGTACATTCGATAACCATGCCCTCCTCGTCCAGCATCAGACCCTCCTGTACTTGGTCAATTTCTGACCACTCGGCGCGCGCCAATACCTGCTCCAGCCGGTTCAGATGTTTTATACCGGCAAGTCGTCTGTTATGGCCGAGATGGGTATCACAGATTCTCAAGTGCACGCCAATTTCACTGAACTCCGATGGATATTCCGGCCAGGCGTGGCGCGTCAGGATGCGGGTGGTCTCGGAGCCGCTTGTAAATCCATAGCCACGATCAGCAGCACCGCGGGTGATAATCAGTTTAAGCACGGCTTTTGTATGACCGGCTGCCGCAGACATCAATTCAGCACGCAAAGCATCGACGGAAGGTGCATGCAATTGCAAGCGTCGACAGCCTCTCAGCAGGCGATCCAGATGATAATCTAACAGTGCTATCCGTCCGGCATTCACAGCCAAAGTCTCGAACAGCCCGTCGCCGTATTGCAGGCCACGGTCCGCTACTGGAATCATGTCGCCCAGTCGCCCATTGATCCAGCATTCCGTTGTCATACATCAACACCCAATGCACGCACCATACCCAAGGCCTTGGCACGCGTTTCTTCCAACTCACGCTCAGGGATTGAATCAGCCACGATGCCGGCGCCAGCCCGGAATTCAAGCTGACGTCCGTGCTGCACCAATGTACGTATCAG
>JAJYBN010000170.1:1460-3677 GCA_021779005.1 Pseudomonadota bacterium | reverse complement strand
GTGCCCGCGACCGCCACGACGCCGGCTGTATTCAACACCGCGGCGGTCATGCCGTATGTAATCGGCGGTGTCATCGGTGGTCTGGTGTTCGGTCTGGCGACGGCCTTCAAACCCACCTGGGCACCGGTCACGGCACCGCTGTATGCGATCGCCGAAGGTTTCGCAGTGGGTGGAATCTCGGCGATCTTCAATGCCCAGTATCCCGGCATCGTGATCCAGGCGGTGGGACTGACCATGGCGGTAGCCTTGGGGATGCTGATCCTGTATCGCACCGGCATCATCAAGGCCACGCCCTGGTTCTACAAGATGGTGGGAGCCGCCACCCTCGGGATCCTGATCTTCTACGCCCTCACCTGGATCGCGGGGATGTTCCATGTGGACACGACCATGCTGTTTGGTCATAGCGGCCTGTCCATCGGCATCAGCCTGTTCATCGTGGCCGTCGCTGCCTTCAACCTGATACTGGATTTCGACATGATCTCCAAGCAGGCCTCGGCCGGCGCCCCGCGCTACATGGAATGGTACGGAGCCTTCGCCCTGATGGTGACCCTGGTATGGCTGTACCTGGAGATCCTGCGGCTGCTGGGCAATACCCGGCGCTGACCGGCAAGCTGAAACATGCTTGGAAAACGGCCCCGCTTGCGGGGCCGTTTGGTTTTCATCCCAGGCGGATTCAGCGTTTGGCGATACCTGAGAGTGAAACTTCCGGCGACACGTTAAGTCGTAATAACATGCAGGACGAGCCCGCACTGAGCCAGAATGACACGGGTACCCTGCGGCCAGCGACACTGCGCGACTACACCCAGGCGGCGAATTCCGTTCCGCAACCTGCCACACCCTGAGAATAGTTGTGTTTCCAGAAGCCGGCAGGTTTGCGCGCTTTGCTGGATACTCGATCCACATACACAAGGACCGCCGATGAAACCTGTTGCAGCCAATATTCCAGGATGGGGTGTCAATATCCGCATCCTGCACTGGATCATCGTCTGTACGGTGACATTTCAGCTCTTCAGCAGCCTGTTGATGGCCGACACGGACACGCAGTTTCTGTTTCCGATCCATGAAATAGTCGGGCTCGTCACCGCAGGCGGCATAGCCGGCTTGTGGTGGCTCAGCATCGCGAACCATGATTTGCACGTATTGTTTCCCTGGAACCAGACCGGCATCCGTGCCGCCCTGCAGGATATAGGCGGTCTGTTCAGGGGCCGCCTGCCTGCAGCCGGCAGGCGCGTGGGGCTTTCCGGACTGGTCCACGGCCTGGGCTTGCTGGCGCTCACCGGCAGCGGCATCACGGGTTTCATCATCTATTTTTACACCCCCATGGGCAGTCGCATCAATCCTGCAGACAGCGTGGCGTTTACCCGCCTGTCACTGGAGCATAAGTGGTTTGGTGAAATGCTGTGGTTCTACTGGTTCGGGCATGTACTGTTTGCGATTCTGCATCAACTCGTGGACGGCAATATCTTCAAAGACATGTTCGGCTTTGGGGATAGATCACGCGACCGGCAGCGCTAGCAGCACTGGAACCGCATTCGCCACAATCTGCCGCGAAAGTACAGTTGCAAATCAGTGGTAGTCGGCGGGATACCGGTGCTTTATGCATCGACATCCGGTAACGGGTGCTCACCCTCACCTGCGGTATTGGCTGGCATGTCCGTGACGTGTTGTGTCTGCTTGTCTTTGGCTGTTGCCAGATAGGTGTAGATCACCGGCACCACGTACAGGGAAAACAGCGCGCCGATGGCAAGGCCGGCGGCGATCACCAGTCCCATGTCAAAGCGGCTCACCGAACCTGGCCCGGTGGCGAGAATCAGAGGTACGGCACCGAACACCATGGCGCCTGTGGTCATGAGAATCGGCCTGAGGCGGATGCTGGAAGCCTTTTCAACCGCGGCCCGCCGGTCCAGCCCTTCGGTTTCCTGAATCACGTTGGCGAACTGTACGATCAGGATGCCCTGTTTGGTGATCAAGCCAATGAGCGCGATGATGCCTACTTCCGTGTAAATATTCAGGGTCGCTGCCCCGTAGTACATGAACAGCAGCGCCCCGGAAATCGCCATGGGCACCGTTACCATCACGATCAGGGGATCTCGGAAGCTCTCGAACTGCATGGCCAGCAACAAATACACCAGCACAATGGCCAGCAGGAAGGTGACGATGAAAGTATTGCCTTGCTCAATGTACTGGCGCGACTGTGCCGCGTAGTCGTAGCCGAAA
>JAJYBN010000170.1:0-1450 GCA_021779005.1 Pseudomonadota bacterium | reverse complement strand
GGGCAGCAGTTTCACAGCCTCGTTTTTCATGTAGGACAGCGCCTCACCGAGCGTCACTCCGGGCGCCATGACGCCTTCCAGGGTCGCTGAATTGAGCTGCTGAAACTGCGGCAGGAATTCCGGCTGCACCCGTGTATGCACTGAAATCAGGGTGGAAAGCGGGAGCAGCTGCCCACTGCTGTTGCGGATATAATAACGTCCCAGCTGCGACGGGTCAGAACGGAACTGGTCCGGCACCTGGGGAATGACTTTGTAGCTGCGGCCGTTCAGGTTGAAGCGATTCACGTAATTGCCGCTCAGCAGCGTGCCGAGGTTCTGGCTGATATCCGCCATGCTCACCCCGAATAGGCCCGCCATGTCGCGGTTGATGCTTACCGACACTTGCGGATTGTCATAGCGCAAATCCTTGGTCATGAAGGCAAACAACCCGCTCTGCATGGCCGCACCAATGAAACTGCCGGCAACCTGGTTCATTTTTTGATAACCGCTGCTGGAAGTAATCACAAATTGCACCGGGAACCCGGTGGGCGAACCCGGCAAGGTGGGTTTCTGAAATGCCGCAGCCTGCACACCGGTGACCTGGTTCAATTTTGCCTGTACCAGCGGCAGCAGCTGCATCTGGCTGCGCGAGCGCTGGCTCCAGTCCTTGAGCTTCATGCCACCGATACCGGCATTATTGCCGCCGCCACCGGTGAGCGAAATGCCATTGATCTGAAACACCTGCTTGTTTTCCGGAAAGCTGTCGAAAACTTTACGGATCTGCACGGCGTAGTGATTCAGATAACTCAGTGTGGATGTGGCTGGACCCGTGGCCGCCACCAGAATCAGGCCCTGGTCCTCGGTGGGCGCAAGTTCACCGGGAATGCCGAGAAACATCACCGGTATGGCGATCACCACGCCCACAACAACCACCAGCACCGCGGCACGCATAGTGAGCACCGCGGACAATGACCGGTCGTAGGCCCGGCGCAGGCGGTTGAACGCCGCATCCAGCGCATGTGCGAGGCCGTGCGGTTTGCTGTGCTGCAGCACCTTGGATGAAATCATCGGCGACAAAGTCAGGGCCACCACCGCTGAGATCACCACCGTGAACACCAGAGTGAATGCAAACTGAGAAAACAGGCTGCCCGTCAGGCCGCCGGTGAGCCCGATCGGCGCGAACACGGCCGCCAGCGTGGTAGCCATGACGATGATGGGAACCGACAGCTCGCGCGCGCTCATGAGCGCCGCGGGTACCGGAGGTTTGCCTTCCTCGATGTGCCGGTGGATGTTTTCCACCACGATGATGGCGTCGTCCACCACCAGTCCGATGGCCAACACCACGGCCAACAGCGTCAGCAGATTGATCGAATAGCCCAGGCCGATCATTAAGATGCCGGCCCCGGTGACCGACAAGGGAATGGCTATGGCCGGAATCAACAGCGAGCGCAGCGATCCCAGGAACAGGAAG
>JAJYBN010000006.1 GCA_021779005.1 Pseudomonadota bacterium | reverse complement strand
TACCTCAAGGGCATGTCGCATCCACTTAGCGGCTTGATGCGTTGGCTATGGGCTGGGATTGGTGCATTCACACTGATATCGGTGATGGCCTCGTCCACGTTGTATGCCATCATATTTTGGCAGGGACTGTGCAACGTGGTTGTGTATGCCTTTTGCAGCGTGGCTATGTTGGCGTTGCCCGTGTCGCGCCGCAGCCTTGGCACGCGGACCACCGGCATCGTGCTGGCCGCGAGCCTGGTGCTATGGATTGTTTACCTGGTGACGCTGCTGACGTTCGCGATTCCAGGTGTTCATATCGACCTGAATCTGCAAAAATTGATGGGGGGACCGAATAATTACCTCGATTTGACACTGTGCATGCTGCTGGCCTTCGGCATGGTGCTGGTGCTGTTCGAGGACGCCAAGCGCGAGATCGACACCGCCCATCACGAGCTGCGTATCGCCCATGAACAGTTGTTGCGTGAATCCTTGCTCGATTCCATGACCGGGGCTTATAACCGCCGAGCATTCAACGAGGGTGCAGGTCTCGAGGATGCCCAAGGCGCCTTCGGGGCACTGGTGGTACTGGATATGGACAACCTAAAGGATGTGAATGACATCTACGGGCACAAGTATGGTGATGAGTTGCTCAAGCATTTTGCGAGTGTATTACGCGCTGGATTGCGACCGTCGGACAAGCTTTACCGTCTGGGCGGCGATGAATTCCTGGTGGTCATGCCGCGTGCGGTGGCGAGTATTGCCGGTCCGCGTATACAGGAACTGATTGCCACTGCGCCTTCACTCAAATTGGCCGATAGTGGCGCCCTCATCAAGATACGGGCCAGTGTTGGCGCGGCGGATTTCAGCAGCGTGGAAAACATTGAAATCGCCCTGCATGAAGCTGACCGTTCCATGTATGCGCAAAAACGCGCCAGCAGGGATGAACGCACCGTACCAGGGATGGCGGCCAGCTCGAGCGGCTGAAGGCCGGCTTTGGATCTTGATTCATGTCATTAATTATGCAGATTTGCGTGAAACCGGACTTTTCTTTTCACCGCACTAGTCTATGATAAACGCCTATTTTCGGGGCGCAGAACTCACCGGCCGTCTTCCATAAGAGGATGACCGGTGGGATACCCAGCCCCGCGGCCGGAGCATCTGTGAAGCCAACCGACACCTCCAATCCCGACTACTTTCACCGGGTCGTGGATTGCCAATGGGCCTGCCCGGCACATACCAATGTTCCCGAGTACATCCGACTCATCGCCCAGGGCCGGTACACCGATGCCTACATGTTGAACCGGGAATCCAACGTGTTCCCGGGTATCCTGGGGCGGGTCTGCGACCGGCCGTGTGAACCCGCCTGCCGCCGCGCACGCGTGGATGAAAAGCCAGTGGCCATCTGCCGGCTGAAACGCGTGGCGGCGGATAACAAGGACGAGATCAGCGCGTTGTTGCCACAGATTCCAAAACGCAAGAACGGCAAGCGCATCGCCTGCGTCGGCGCCGGCTGTGCCTCGCTCACGGTCGCCAACGATCTTATGCCGCTGGGTTATGAAGTGGTGATATTCGAGAAACAGCACGAGCCGGGCGGTCTGATGCGCACCAACATCCCGGCGTTCCGGCTGCCGGCGAGGGTGCTGAGTGAGGAGATCAGCACGATCGTGAAAATGGGCGTAGATCTGCGCCTGAACCAGCCCATCAACAGCATGCGCGCGCTGCTGCAACAGGGTTTCGACGCGGTCTTCGTTGGTAGCGGCGCGCCACGCGGCAAGAATCTCGAGATCCCAGGCCGTTACGATGATAAGACCCATGTCCACATTGGGATCGACTGGCTGGAGTCCGTGGCCTTCGGGCATATCGATTCCATCGGCAAACGGGTACTGATCATCGGCGCTGGCAATACCGCCATGGATTGCTGCCGCAGTTCGTTGCGCATCGGTGCTGACGATGTGAAGGTCATGGCACGCAAGCCGCTGAGCATGACCAAGGCCTCCGATTGGGAATTGGAGGAAGCTATCGAGGAAAGCGTGGAAATGGTGGAGTGCCATTCACCCAAGGAATTTGTAATCAAGAACGGGCGCGTCGCCGGCATGCTGTTCGAAGTGCTGGAATACCATGATGACCATGGCAAGATGAAGTCCAAAATGCTGGGTGAAAAGTTTTATCCCGCCGATGATATCGTGCTGGCCATCGGCCAGGAGAATGCGTTTCCATGGATCGAATCCGACGCCGGCATCGAGCTCGACCAGTGGCATGTGCCGGTAGTGGACAAAATCACCATGCAATCCACCTTGCCAGGGGTGTTCTTCGGTGGTGACTCGGCCTTCGGTCCCAAGAACATCATCTGGGCGGTGGAGCATGGTCATCAAGCTGCGATCTCAATCCATAAATACTGCCAGGGCGAGGATCAGAATGCGCGCCTGCCCTACGGCATGAACCTCGCCAGCACCAAGATGGGCATCCATGAATGGAGCTATAGCAACAGTTTCGATCCATCCGTGCGCAGGCTGGTGCCGCATGTGAGCCTCAAGGAACGTTTCAAAAAGATCAACATCGAAGTGGAACTGGGGTTCGACGCCGAACATACCCAGGTCGAGGTCGAGCGCTGTCTCAACTGCGACATCCAGACCGTGTTCTTTGCACCACTGTGCATTGAATGCGACGCCTGCATCGACGTCTGTCCCACCGCCTGCCTCACCATCACTGCTAATGGCGAGGAGGATGACTTGCGTTCGCGTCTCAAGGCGCCGGCGGATAATCGCCAGCAGCCGTTGTATGTCTCGGCAGCACTCAAGCAAACCGGTCGGGTGATGGTCAAGGATGAGGACCAATGCGTGCACTGTGGCCTGTGCGCAGAGCGCTGCCCCACGGCTGCCTGGGACATGCAAAAATCCACCCTCAAGATTCCGTATGCCGCTGACCAGACCCCGCAGCCGGCGCCACAGCGGCGCAGTGCCTGATCCTATGCAGTCACGCACCAACGATTTCGTCATCAAGATCGCCAACGTCAATGGCACCGGCTCAGCCAGCGCCAACGGTCTGCTGATGAAGGCTATCTTCCGCATGGGCATCCCGGTGGTCGGCAAGAATTTCTTTCCCTCCAATATTCAGGGTCTGCCTACCTGGTTTGAAATCCGCGTAAGCCGCGAGGGATATCTGGCGCGTTCCGGGCGTGTAGATATCATGGTGGCTATGAACGCCCAGACCTACACCCAGGATCTGGCGGATGTGAGTCCCGGCGGCTACCTGCTCTACGATTCCACCTGGCCGCGCGACAAGCAGCTGGTGCGCGACGATATTACCGTCGTCGGCATTCCCCTCGCGCAGCTGGTGAACACCCACTTCGATAACGTGCGCGCCCGCATCCTCATGAAGAACGTGTGTTACGTGGGCGCGCTGGCAGCGCTGCTGCATATCGACATGGCCGTTATCAAGCAGCTCATCAAGGAGACGTTTGGCGACAAGGAAAAACTCATCGCTGGCAACCTCAAGGCCATCGAGCTCGGTTACAACTACGCCAAGGAGCATTGCGAATGTCCCTTGCCAATCAGAGTCGAGCCCATGCATGCCACCCAAGATCACATCATGGTGGATGGCAACACCATGGCGGGGCTGGGCTGCGTATATGCCGGCGCCACTGTAGGTGCCTGGTATCCCATCACACCCTCAACCTCCCTGATGGATGCCTTCAAGGACTTCTGCGAGCGCTATCGTGTTGACAAGACGACCGGCAAGCACCGTTACTGCATCGTGCAGGCGGAAGATGAACTGTCAGCCATCGGCATGGTGCTGGGCGCGGCCTGGAACGGTGCGCGCGCCTTCACGCCCACCAGTGGCCCCGGCATCTCGCTGATGAACGAGTTCATCGGCTTCGCATATTACGCCGAGATCCCTGCGGTGCTGTTCGACGTGCAGCGCGTGGGACCATCCACCGGCATGCCCACCCGTACCCAGCAGGGCGATCTGCTGTTTTGCGCCTATGCTTCCCATGGCGATACCCGGCATGTGCTGCTGTTTCCTGCGGACCCAGCGGAATGTTTCCAGATGGCGGTCACAGCATTCGACTTGGCTGAGCGGCTGCAGACTCCGGTGTTCGTCATGAGCGATCTGGATATCGGCATGAACGACTGGATGGTGCCCAAACTCAAATGGGATCCGGGCTACGTTCCCGACCGCGGCAAGGTGTATTCCAGGGAGCAGCTGGAAAGCATGCAGGTATTCCGGCGCTATATCGACAGCGACGGCGATGGCATCTGCTACCGCACCTATCCGGGTGTGAGCGCCAAGGGCGCATATTTCACACGCGGCTCCGGACACAATCGCTACGGCGGCTACACCGAGGACGCGGCCGAATACCAGGATGTACTCGATCGGCTGCGTCGCAAATACGACACCGCCAAGCTACTGGTGCCTGAGCCGGTGATCCGACGCAAAAAAGGTGTAAAGATCGCGATCGTCTCACTCGGCAGCTGTGATGGCGCGGTGCATGAAGCCCTGGATGTGCTGGCGCGCGAGGGTACCGAGGTGAATTACCTGCGGGTGCGCGCTTTCCCTTTTAACCGGCAAGTGGAAGAATTTCTGGATAATCACGAACATATATTCGTGGTGGAGCAGAACCGGGATGCGCAGCTGAAGTCGCTGTTGTTGCTGGAGACCAGCGTGGAGAAGCACAAACTCATCTCCATACTGCATTATGGCGGCATGCCGATCGATGCGCGTTGTATCGTCAGCGGCATCAACAATGCGCTTGCCAAAGGAGCCGCCGCATGAGCTTCATGCAGAAACCCAAGGTCAGTCATTCGAAGCTGCTGCGTAATGATCTGGGACTCACGCAGCGCGATTACGAAGGCAGCATGTCCACCCTGTGTGCCGGCTGCGGCCATGATTCCATCACCGCGGCGGTGATCCAGGCGTTCTGGGAACTGAGCATCGAACCCTACAAGGTCGCCAAGATGAGTGGCATCGGGTGCTCCTCCAAGACCCCGGCCTATTTCCTGTCGCCGGCGCATGGCATCAATGCCGTGCACGGACGCATGCCGTCGATCGCCACCGGTGCCAACGCCGCCGACCGCAATCTCTACTATGTGGGCATCTCCGGGGATGGCGATTCCCTGTCCATCGGTCTCGGCCAGTTCATCCACGTACTGCGCCGTAACCTCAACATGCTGTATATCATCGAGAACAATGGCGTGTATGGCCTCACCAAGGGGCAGTTCTCAGCTTCCGCGGATGTCGGCAGCAAGGCCAAGAAAGGCGAAGTGAACCAGCAGCCGCCGATCGACCCGGTGATCGCCGCGCTCACGCTCGGTGGCAGTTTCGTGGCGCGCAGTTTCTCCGGCGACAAGGAACAACTGGTACCGCTTATCAAGGCCGGTCTCATGCATAATGGATTTGCCATGCTCGACGTGCTGTCGCCATGCGTGACCTTCAACGACCATGAGGATTCTACTAAAAGCTACGCCCATACCCGCCAGTTCTATCATCCGGCGGTGCATGCGGATTTCGTGCTGTCCAAGAAACCGATCCGTGCGGCCTATGACGATGGCGAGGCCATGCCGGTGGAGCTGCACGATGGTAGCACCGTGGTGCTGCGCAAGGTCTCCAAGGACTACAACCCCACCAATCGGGCACAAGCCTACAGCTATCTGCATGAACACCAGAAGCGCGGCGAGATTGTCACCGGCCTGCTATATATCGACGAAGAACAGCGCGAGATGCACGACATCAGCAACACCGTCAGCGCAGCACTGCGGGACCTGCCGTATGCAGAACTCTGCCCCGGAAACTCCGCGCTGGAAGAAATCCAGAAACTCTATTGCTGACGCGGATCCCCGCCACTTCGAACGCGGTCGATTTCTCCGGAACAGCAGCTATCACTGACTCAGTAGCCGCGCGCTTCCCGCTTGGCTTTTTTCTCGGCGCGTTTTTCCTTCATGGTCTTGGCAGGTTTTTTCTTGGTCTCTTTCTTTCGTTCCATACCTTTGCTCATGATGATCACTCCAGTCTTAGAAGATGATGGCGGGTGCCAGAGGCGCCCGGTCTACAGTTCAGTTCAAGCCGTATAAGTATGTATTCTGCGCGTGACTGTTGCCAGTCGTCTGCTGCTGATGGCTGCCGAGAAAAAGCTAGCGATCAGGGGATGCGGATCTTGCCACCGCCAGGGATGGCCCCCGGCGCTCCAGCGCCGCTGCCCGGGAGCACGATGGAGGAGGCGGCCTCGCGACGCAGTTCCTCGAGTCGCTTCATGGTCTGCTCGATGGCGGCCTTGGCACCGTCGCCGAATTTCTGCGCTGCCTCATGGAGGGACTTGGCCTCGATTTCAAAACTGATGGGCAGGGTACCCATGGGCGTGAGGATCTGGGTCTGGCCCGTATACAGCACCGGCCGGGTCTGGTCGGGACCGCCGTCGCGGGTCACTGGCGTGAGCCGCTGGATAGTGCCGACGCTGCGGTCGGTGAACACCTCTTCCTGGTAAAGCTGCTCTGGATGCATCTGGATATCAAGGTTTTTAGGTTCGCTGGCCATGGGAGTGCCCGGTTGATGAAGGTGAAATGCTGGATGCTAGGTTAGCAGAATTGCGGATTTTTCGGTCCTGGTGCCATCGAACGCCAGCCTGGCTTTATGATAGCGCTGTATTAATGCAGCTTGGACGAGCATCAAATGGGTAGTGATAAAAATATCTGTGTTCTCGGCGCCGGGATGGTGGGTGGTGTCATCGCCAGGGATCTGGCGCAACAATATGAAGTCACTGCGGCAGACATAAACGACGCGGCACTGGCGCGGCTGGCAAAGCACGGCATCAATACCCGGCGGCTGGACATCGGTGATGCACAGGCGCTCGCAGCCTACGTGCAGCCCTTTGCACTGGTGGTATGCGCGGTGCCCGGGTTCATCGGGTATCAGACACTCAAGACGCTGCTGGAAGCCGGCAAAAATGTAGCGGATATCTCTTTCTTTCCGGAAGATGCCCTGGAAATGGATGCGCTCGCTAAACACAAGGGGGTGACGGCGCTGGTGGATATGGGGGTGGCGCCCGGCATGGATAATCTCATCCTCGGTCATCACGATGCGTCCATGCAGGTATCGCGATTCGAATGTCTGGTCGGCGGGTTGCCGCAGCGCCCCAAACCACCATTCTTTTATAAAGCCCCGTTTTCACCCATCGATGTCATCGAGGAATACACCCGGCCGGCACGCCTGCAACGCGCCGGCAAGCTGGTGACTTTGCCGGCACTCACGGAACGGGAACTGCGGGAATTCGATGGCGTCGGCACCCTCGAGGCCTTCAACACCGACGGTCTGCGCTCGTTGCTCAAGACCATGGCGCACATCCCGGAGATGTCCGAGAAGACCCTGCGCTACCCAGGTCATGTGGCGCTTATCGAAGCGCTGCAACAAGCTGGCTTTTTTGCCACTGGCGCAGTCGAGATCAACGGCGCACGAGTGCGGCCGTTGGATATGTCAGCGAAGCTGCTGCTGGAGCAATGGAAGCTTGAACCCGGCGAGCCGGAACTGACGGTTATGCGTGTGACGGTAGAAGGCGAAGAGCAGGGCAAGCCTGTGCGCCATGTTTGGGACCTTTATGATCGATACGATCCACAGACCGGCTTTTCCTCCATGGCGCGTACCACCGGCTTCACCTGCGCGGCCGCCGCCAATCTAATTTTGCGGGGCAAATTTCACGCCCCCGGGGTACATCCTCCGGAGCACGTGGGGCGGCATGAGGAATGTTTCACATACATCCGTGAGTATCTGGGCGCGCGCCACGTGGATTACCGGCACCGGTCTGAAGCAGCCTGATACTGTGCACAGCTGAAGATATATCCAGCCGCCTGCCCGGGAGTAGAATACCCGCCACTTTCAGACCACTGGTTCAAGACGATGGATACCGAAAATTCCCTGTTCGATACGGCCGCACAGCAGGCTGTGGATTTGGCCAACCGTTTCGCGGATACGCATCCCGAGGCGGACATGTGGGACATAGCCGATGGCTTGCTGGCCGGGGCCATACATTACTGGTTGTATTCACGCCAGCCTTGTGAAGACCCGATGTGCGAAGACTGCGCGCCGGTATCCACAGCGGAGTTGCGCCAGACCGAACTCAGGAAACTCATCCAGCAGTTCTCGGAAGAGAGTGATTACTACCACGCGCCCACGGATACCAAAGCAGCCTGGGCGTAGCTGACGTGGGCGAGGCCCTGGTCTGCTGGAAATGCGGCGCATCCCTCAAGGACGTGCCCATGCCCTTGTCCAGGATCTCCGAATGCCTCGCCTGCCGTGCCGAACTGCATGTTTGCCGCCTGTGTGCTTTCTTCGATACGCGCAAGGCCGAGAACTGCAGCGAGCAGCGTGCTGACCCGCCCAAAGACAAGCAACGCGCCAATTTCTGCGAGTTCTTCCAGCCACGCAGCGACGCCTGGCAGGCGCCGGATCACAGCGCGGCTGACCAGGCCAAGGATGCATTGCAGAAGTTGTTCGGCAATAAGAGCTGATTTAAATCAGCTGGCGAATTGCCTGGCCCATTGCAGAAATCCGGCCAGTGGCATGGCACCCGACGTTCGTCCGACTTCACGCCCATTGTGCAATGCCACGAGCGTGGGGATGCTGCGGATGTTGAGACTGGCGGCAGTCTGCGGGTTGGCGTCGGTGTCGAGTTTCAGCAGGCGGAAATCCGGTTCGAGTGTCTTGGCAGCCTGCTCGAACACCGGCGCGAACATCTTGCAAGGTCCGCACCATTCCGCCCAGCAATCCACGATCACCGGCACATCCGTATGCTGGATCAAGGTTTGGAAATTGGCGTCGTGCACGGCTCGCGGGCTAGCGTTAAACAGGGGTGCGTGGCATTGGCCGCATTTAGGGCTCTCACTGAGCCGTGCGGTTGGTATGCGGTTTACTGTCCCGCACTCCGGGCAGGCAATGTGCAGTGCTTCGGCCATGATGTATACCGTTTCGCTGGGATTGTGTTGCTGACGTGGGGGTCTATAAGGCGGTTTCAAGGCGTGGATGGATTGACTGGAGCTATTTGCCTGTGTCTTCCATGTAACAAACCTCGGTGATGAAATAACGTAGTTCACCCTCAGGCGTGATCAGGCGTACCTCATCATCTAGGGCGTGTTTCAGCAGGGCACATGCCATGGGTGAGTCGACGCTGATATGCCCCTGAGCCGGGTCCAGCTCGTCGGTACCGACGATGCGGTAGCGATTCTCCTGGCCGTTTTCATCCTTGACCGTCACCCAGGCGCCGAAGTACACACGCTGCTTGTCCGGCGGCGGTGCGCTGATCACCCGCAGCTTGGGCATGCACTTTTGCAGATAGCCGATGCGCTGGTCCATCTCCCGCAATTGTTTCTTCCGGTAGATGTATTCCGCGTTCTCGGAGCGGTCGCCTTCGGCCGCCGCCGCGGATAATGCCTGCACCACTTCGCTGCGTCGCCGCCAGAGATCCTTGAGTTCGTGCTCGAGACGCAGATAGCCTTCGCGGGTGATGTAGGGCGAGGATTTCGGTGATGGAGGACGCCAGCGGCTCATGGGATGCTTTAATTGAGTGTATGTAAAAGTATAGCGGCCATCACACCCGGCGCGAGATACTCAGCCAGAATGCGGTTTGGGCAAGCCATAGCAGGATTAACAGGATGGTGAGTTTTTGCATGAATCCGTTCGCCGGTATATGGGCCAGTGCGTAAATCCACAATACTAGGAATTCGAAAACCGCCAGCTCCAGGGCGGGCCGGAAACGCGGCACCCAGCCAGGGTCCAGCCGGAAGCGCCACGACTGGATGAGCATGCCGAAACTGGTGGCGATAAAGGCCAGTGCCGCCGCCAGCAAGTGGATGGCACCGTGCACGCTCAACTTGTCGCTGGTATCCGTGGAAGCCAGCGCTGTCACCACGACCCCGATGGCGCCGAGCATGAACAGCACCAAGGTTGCGGCGCTACGGGCCGGTGGGGCACTGGCGATATAACAACCGACGGCCAGCAACGCGATGGCGGTGGCGAGCGCATAGAAAGCTATGTGCAGCCAAGCGCTGTGGGGGCCGAGCAGGTAGAAGCTCAGGGGCGTTCCCATGAAGCTGTAGTCCGGGCGCAGGAACTGCAGGACTGTGGCAACCAGGAAATAGAACAGCACGCCGGCGAAAGCGAGTCCGCCGCATGCGCGCACCAGCAGGTTTTTTTGGGTCATGCGTTTATGATAATGGCCCATGGTCTTTAACTACTACAAGCGCCTGAGCGCCAAAAGCAAGCGCATCTATCTGGCCAGCGACAAGATCGAAGCCATCGTGTTGCCGGAAGCCGTGCCGCTGTGGCCGATGACAGAGAAATTGGCGGCAGCCTTGAAAACCGACAAACGTGCGGCGGTGGAAGCGGTCTGCAGCCAACTGGCAGCCGGCATATTGCAGCAGCTCAAGACACCGCCGGTGAACATCAAGGTCATGGCTGCAAGACCTTCTAACGATTACGGCGAGTTGCATGGTTTCTATGAAGGCGTGGAAGGCCGCCTCAAAGTCGCCAGGATCACCCTGTGGATGCGCACCGCGCAACGCAAGCAGGTGGTGGCCTACAGGAGTTTTCTGCGCACCTTCCTGCATGAGCTGTGCCATCATCTGGATTATGAATACCTGAAGCTCGAGGATTCATTCCATACCGAGGGTTTCTACAAGCGGGAATCCTCGCTGTTCCACCAGCTGGTGACCGATGCCAGCGCGGCAGCGCGCGACTAACGCGCCAGCGCCTTGAGCAACCGGTTGCAAGGCAAAGTATTCAACACATCACCCGCTTCCAGCCATGCACGCCGCGCCTGGTCGATGCCGAAACGCATAGCATCGAGTCCACCGGTAGTGTGCGTATCCGTGGAGATCACCAGTTTGCAACCGGCCTGATGGGCGGCGCGTGCGTGGATGTCATCCAGGTCCAGGCGATCCGGATTGGCATTGATCTCCATGGCCACGCCGGATTTAGCTGCAGCCGCATAAATCTTGTCCATGTCGGCAGCAATCTCCGCGCGTATGTTGATGAGCCGTGTGGTGGGATGCGCCAATATGTGCATATGGCGGTTGTCAAAGGCTCTGAGGATGCGGGCGGTCTGTTTTGACGCAGGCAGTCCCAGGTCGTAATGCAGCGCTGCCACCACCACGTCCAGTCGTTTGAGGACTGAGTCCGGCAGGTCCAGAGAGCCGTCTTCGAGGATGTCGACCTCCGTACCCTTGAGCACCTGAAAATCTTTCAGCTTATCGTTGAGCTTGTCGATGGCGTGTATCTGGGCGAGCAATTGTTTAACGTCCAGCCCGTGTGCCACGCTCACGTGCCGTGAGTGGTCGGTGATTGCCAGATACTCGTAGCCGCGTGCGCGCCCCGCCTCAATCATGGCAGCCAGGGTGTCATGACCGTCGGTGGCATCGGTGTGCGTGTGCAAGTCACCATGGATGTCGGCCAGGCTGATGAGATCAGGCAGCTTGCCGGCGCGTGCTGCTTCGATCTCGCCGCGGGCTTCCCGCAGCTCCGGCGGGATATAGGGCAAGCCGATCGCAGCGAACAGTTCCTGTTCGCTGCGCCCGGCGATGCGCCTGGGCCCCCGATACACGCCGTATTCGTTGATCTTGAGGCCCTTGGCGACGGCGAGCTTGCGCACCGCGATGTTATGGGCCTTGGAGCCGGTGAAGTAGTAGAGTGCGGCGCCGTAGCTGATCTCCGGCATCAGCCGCAGGTCCACCTGCATGCCGTCGCGCAATTGTACGGTCGAGCGGGTGACACCTTTAGACAGCACCGAGGTGACCGCATCGTACTTCACGAAGCGCGCCATCACCGGCGTTTCACGCCCGGCAATCACCACGATATCCAGGTCGCCGACGGTGTCGCGGCGGCGACGGTAGCTGCCGGCCACGTCTACGCATTTCACACCGGAAATCTTGCGCAGATAGGCAAGTAACGGCGTGGCGATGTGCTCCGCCTCAGCGAGCTTGATACGTTGCGGCCCCGGGCTGTGATTTTCCAGGCTGGCGAGGATGCGCGCTACAGTCTTGGCGCCGAAGCCCGGCAATGCTCCGAGCTTGCCGCTGCGCGCGGCACGCTTGAGATCCTCGAAACTTCGGATCTTGAGTTCCCGGAACAGCAGCTTGACGCGTTTCGGTCCCAGGCCCGGGAGGCCCATGAGGTCACTCAGGCTTCGCGGTACCTGCTTTTGCAGTTGTTCAAGCTGCGGCAGTATTCCGGTTTGCACGATGACTTCGATCTTTTTGGCCAGATCCTTGCCGATACCCGGCAGCTCATCCAGATCCCGGCCTTCGGCCAGCAGTTCCGACATGCCTCGCGAGGAACCCGCCACCACGCGTGCTGCGTTGCGGTAGGCGCGCACCCGAAATGGATTGGCGTCCTGGATCTCAAGCAGGTCTGCGTAGCGGTTGAAGAGTTTTGCGATTTCGGCGTTGTCAGCAGGCATGCCATGTCCTTCTTATTGCATGCAGAATATGTTCCTTCCGTAGTCATCCGGCGCTGATCTGGGTCAGCTGGACTTTCCCTCGCGCGGCTTTTGTCCGAAAATGCCCCTGCATACTGAATTATGTACTTTCCAAGGAGGCCCACGTGGCCAGCTACTCTGCTCCCCTGCGTGATATGCGGTTTGTCCTTAACGAACTCGCCGGTTTGGCTAATGTGGCCAAGCTTCCCGGCTACACGGACGCCACGCCAGAACTGGTAGATACGGTGCTGGATGCAGCCGGGAAATTCGCCGCCGATGTGAGTGCGCCTTTGAATGCCAGCGGTGATCGGGAAGGCGCCAAGTTCAAGGACGGCGTGGTCACCACGCCCAAAGGCTTCAAGGAAGCTTATCTACGTTTTGTGGCGGACGGCTGGAACGCCCTCGCCATCCCCGCGGAGCATGGCGGCCAGGGATTGCCGCAACTGGTGTCCACGCCGGTACAGGAGATGTGGCAGGCGGCCAATATGTCGTTCGCGTTGTGCTCACTGCTTACCCAGGGCGCTGTGGAAGCCTTGATACTGTGCGGTTCCCCGGAACTCAAAAAACGTTTTCTGCCCAAGATGATTTCCGGCGACTGGACCGGCACTATGAACCTGTCGGAACCCCAGGCGGGTTCGGACCTGGCGGCGGTACGCTGCCGCGCGCTGCGCGAGGGCGACCATTACCGGCTCAGCGGCCAGAAGATCTTCATCACCTACGGCGAACATGACTGGACCGAGAACATCATCCATCTGCTGCTGGCACGCACTCCGGACGCGCCCGAAGGCGTCAAAGGCATCTCCATGTTCCTGGTGCCCAAGTTCCTGGTGAACGCGGATGGCACACCTGGCAGGCGCAACGATGTGCAGTGCGCTTCCATCGAGCACAAACTCGGCATCCATGCCTGTCCCACGGCGGTGTTGAGTTATGGCGAGAAAGAGGGCGCCATCGGCTACCTCATCGGCGAGGAGAACCGCGGGCTCGAATACATGTTCATCATGATGAATCTGGCGCGCTTCGATGTGGGTGTGCAGGGCCTGGGGATTGCCGACCGCGCATGGCAGCAGGCTTGCGCGTATGCCAAGGAGCGGGTGCAGAGCGCTGATATCAGCGAACGCCGCGGTCAGCCGGTGACCATCATCCACCATCCGGATGTGCGCCGCATGCTGATGAGCATGAAAGCGCGCGTCGAAGCGATGCGCGCGGTAGCCTACGTGACCGCGGCAGTTCTGGACCGGGCCATGCGCCATCCCGACGAGCAGCAGCGTGCGCAAGCCCAGGCTTTAGTGGACCTGATGATCCCGGTGGTCAAGGGCTGGTGCACCGAGAGTGCCATCGACATCACATCCCTCGGCATCCAGGTGCACGGCGGCATGGGCTATATCGAGGAGACTGGCGCCGCCCAGTTTTTCCGTGATGCGCGCATCAGTACCATCTATGAGGGCACCACCGGAATCCAGGCCAAGGATCTCATCGGCCGCAAGATCGCCCGTGATAAGGGCATGACTGCCAAGGCGCTCATCGGCATGATGCGCGCCACGGAAAAAGAGCTGGCGAATGCCAAAGACGAGATGCTGAAAGCCATCCACATGCGCCTCAAAGCGGGCATTGATGCGCTGGAAGAGGCGGTGGACTGGCTGGTGGGTCATTACGCCGGCGATGTCAAAGCCGCCGCCGCCGGTTCAGTTCCGTTCCTGATGCTTGTGGGTGTGGTGAGCGGCGGCTGGCAAATGGCGCGTGCCGCCCTGCTTGCACAGAAGAGTCTCGACGCTGGCAACGGGGAGGCCGCGTTTTACCAGGCCAAACTCGTAACCGCGCGCTTCTATGCCGACCATGAACTGACCCGGGCGTCGGCCTTCAAGGAATCCATCGTCAGCGGCGCTGTGGGGGTGCTGGCCCTAAGCGAGGACCAGTTCTAAGCTACTCGCAGCCGCAGGCCGCTCCCACAAGCAGAATTAGATATTGACATATCGGAAAAAGCCGATATACTCTGCGCATGGAACAGGTGGAAGTCTTTAAGGCGCTGGCGAATGAATCTCGGCTCAAGATCCTGCAATGGATGAAGGAGCCGGGCAAACACTTCGGCGACTGCCCATCGGGCAGCGTCCGTGGCCGCAAGGTGTGCGTGGGCGAGATCCAGGCCAAACTGGGTCTTTCCCAATCCACCGCCTCCCAGTATCTGGCCACCCTGGAACAGGCCGGACTGGTAGTCGCCCGCCGTGAGGGCCAGTGGACCTTCTATGAGCGCAATGAGCAGGCACTCAAGGAACTGGGAGACTTCCTCAAGAAGGAGCTGTAAACAGAGATTTCAAGCGTGACCCCGCAAGGGGATTTTTAAACTGGGTTTATATCGATTTATTTAAATATGCAGAAACTTATGAATGACGATGAGGATAGACACATGAATACGCAACCACTGTTGACGCCCGTGCAGCTCGGCCCGTATGCATTGCCGAACCGCGTGGTCATGGCGCCCATGACACGCTCGCGCGCCTATAACCGCGACCAGGCACCCACGGAATTGCACGCCGAATACTATGCACAGCGGGCGTCCGCCGGACTGCTGATCACCGAGGGCAGCCAGATCTCTCCACAAGGCGTGGGCTATGTGTATACCCCGGGCATCCATTCCCAGGCCCAGATCCGTGGCTGGAAGAAAGTCACGGATGCGGTGCATGCGCGTGACGGGCACATCTTTCTGCAACTCTGGCATGTGGGCTATGTATCGCACCCAGACTTCCACGATGGTGTGTTGCCGGTGGCGCCATCGGCCATCAATCCCAATAGCAAGTCATTCACACCACAGGGACTCAAGGACACGGTCACGGCCCGCGCCCTGGAGACTGCTGAAGTCAGGTCCATTGTGCAGGATTACGTGCAGGCTGCGATCAATGCCATGCTCGCGGGCTTCGACGGTGTAGA
>JAJYBN010000169.1:1673-3711 GCA_021779005.1 Pseudomonadota bacterium | reverse complement strand
CTGCGTTATGGTGCCGAGGTGTTCCACACCCTCAAGAAGGTCCTGCACGAGCGCGGGTTGAGCACCAGTGTCGGGGATGAGGGCGGCTTTGCACCCAACCTGCCTTCCAACGAGGCCGCCCTGGAAGTCATTATGGAAGCGATCAGGCGCGCCGGGTATGAACCCGGCACTGATATCTACCTGGGTATCGATGCTGCCTGCAACGAATTTTACCACGGCGGGCGCTATCACCTGGAATCGGACAAACACCACTACAGCTCCGCTGAATTTTCTGAGTACTTGGTCAAGCTGGTCAACCGTTATCCCATCATCAGTCTTGAGGACGGCATGGCCGAAAACGACTGGGACGGCTGGCAGCTGCTGACCCGGCGACTGGGTGAGCGTGTACAGTTGGTGGGCGACGATATCTTCGTGACCAACACCACAATCATCCAGGACGGTATCCGCAAAGGTATCGCAAATTCCGTGCTCATCAAACTGAACCAGATCGGCACGCTCACCGAGACTCTGGCGGCCATCGATATGGCAGTTGATGCTGGCTATACCGCGGTAATCTCACATCGCTCAGGTGAGACCGAGGACACCAGCATTGCCGATCTGGCCGTCGGCAGCCGCGCCACCCAGCTCAAGAGTGGTTCACTGTCGCGCACAGACCGACTTGCCAAATACAACCAGCTGCTGCGCATCGAGGAAAACCTGGGCAAGCACGCCCGCTATCAGGGCATGGCGGCGTTTCCCGCCAGGATCAAGCGGCGCTGAATATGCGCATCAGCGAACTGCACATTAAATTCCTGCTGCCACTGATCCTGATACTGTTGCTGCTGTTGTTCCAGTATCAACTGTGGTTCGGTGAGGGCGACATGTTCGATGCCTGGGCGCTCCAGCGGCAGGTGGATGCCCAGCAGACCGAGAATACTGAACTCATGAAACGCAACCAGGCGCTGGCAGCGCAGGTGCAAGACCTTAAACAAGGCCAGTCAGCCATAGAGGAGCAGGCGCGTGCTGATCTTGGCATGATCAAGAAAGGCGAAACCTTCTACCAGATCGTGCGCATACCACCGCCACCACCCAAGCATTGAACCTATGCAACAAGCCGTTCGATTCTGGGCGATCATTCCAGCCGCCGGCACCGGCACGCGCATGGGCGGCGACATCCCCAAGCAGTACCTGCCGTTGGCAGGGCGCACCGTCATCGAACATGTGCTGGATGTATTTCTGTCGCACCCGCGCATCGCAGGCATCAGCGTGGCCATCGCGGAGACGGATATCTATTGGCGACAGTATTTGTTGCGCTCCCAGGCAAAGCCGCTACGCTTCGCTAAGGGTGGTGCGCTACGTGCGCACTCGGTATCTAACCTCTTGCAAAGCCTGCAAAAAGAGCTGCAACCGCAGGACTGGGTACTGGTGCATGACGCGGTGCGCCCCTGTCTGCAGGCCAGCGATCTGGACCTGTTGATGGATACTTTGAGCCGGGACCCGGTGGGCGGCATACTCGCGACACCTTTGGTAGATACGGTGAAATCCGTGGACACCGAGCGCCGCATCAGTGCGACTCCTGAACGCCAGAATCTGTGGCGCGCCTTCACGCCGCAGATGTTCCGTTACGGGCAGCTCGTGGAAGCATTGAATGCCGCACTTAAGCGCGGCGACGCGCCCACGGATGAAGCCGCCGTCATGGCAAGTGCCGGGCATGTGGTGCGCGTGGTGGAGGGGCGCAGCGACAACATCAAGATCACACGGCCCGAGGACCTGGCACTGGCGGAAGCCATACTGAATCAACCTAGAGGCATGTCGCTATGAGAATCGGTCAGGGTCTCGATGTTCACCGGTTTGGTGACGGCAGTTTTTTCGTATTGGGCGGCGTACGCATCCCATTCATTCACGGCTTGATTGCCCATTCCGATGGCGACGTGCTGTTACATGCGTTATGCGATGCGCTGCTGGGTGCCGCGGGACTCGGCGATATCGGGCGGCACTTCCCCGACAGCGATCCAACTTACAAAGGCATCGACAGCCGCAAATTGCTGCACACGGTTAT
>JAJYBN010000169.1:0-1663 GCA_021779005.1 Pseudomonadota bacterium | reverse complement strand
GGAAAAGGTGCGTGCCCGAGGACTGCGACCGGCCAACGTGGATGCCACAGTGATCGCCCAGGCGCCGATGCTGGCGCCACATATCCCCGCCATATGCGCGAACCTGGCGTCCGATCTCGGCTTGCCAGTGGAGCGCGTAAATGTGAAAGCCACCACTACCGAGCGTCTCGGCTTCATCGGCCGCAGCGAAGGCATTGCCGCCCAGGTGGTGGTGCTCATGGAAGAAACCTAAAGCCTGTGACGCAACTGCCTCAATGGCATCGTGCCCATGGCACGGTCACAACCCGCGCCCGCATCCGTTCAACGCCCGAGGATTTCCAGGTGGAGGAGATCCTGGGGTTCGAAGCGGACGGCGAGGGTGAACATCTGCTGCTCAGAGTCGAGAAGCGCGGTGCCAACACCGTATGGGTGGCGAGGGAGCTGGCACGTTATGCGGGTGTGTCGCCGCGCGAGGTGAGCTATGCCGGTATGAAGGACCGGCAAGCGCTGGCGACACAACATTTCAGTCTATGGCTTGGTAAGCATGTGCAACCCGACTGGGCTGCGCATCAGCATGCCGAATTTCGGATACTTGAGGTAGCGCGACACCGCCGCAAGCTGCGCATCGGCAGCCTCAAGGGCAACCGTTTCCGCATTGTGTTGCGGGATTTGTCTATGCCGGCCAAAGAGCTGGAATCAAAACTTGTAAGCATCCGCGAGCGGGGCGTGCCTAATTATTTCGGGCCGCAGCGTTTTGGCCGCGATGGCGCGAATATCGCCCAGGCTGAAGCGCTGTTCTCCAGCCAACGCAATTTGCGTGACCGCAAGTTGCGCGGACTGTTGCTGTCCACAGCCCGCAGCTGCCTGTTCAATGCAGTGCTCTCGCGGCGTGTCGAGGAGCATAGCTGGGATAGAGTCCTGGCGGGCGAGATCTGCATGCTCGAGGGCAGTCACAGCGTGTTTCATGCAGAAAGCGTAGATGCGGCATTGACTGTACGCGCGCAATCGGGCGACCTGCATCCCACGGGCCCACTTTGGGGCAGGGGCGAGAGTCGTGTTACTGGAGAAGTAGCGGCGCTGGAAACCTCGGTAGTGCACGACTATGCTGTCATTGCGCAGGGACTTGAGAATGCAGGTCTGGAGCAGGCGCGCCGCGCGCTGCGTCTGCCACTCAAAGATTTAGTCTGGACGACAAACACTTCACAGTCGCTGGTACTGGAATTTTTTTTGCCGGCAGGCGCCTATGCCACAGCCGTGTTGCGGGAACTGGCGGATACAGAAGAACTGCAGGGGGAGTACGGCGATGCTAACGCGGATTGAACACGATACTAATATAGTGGAACTGCGCCTGGCGCATCCGCCGGCGAACGCGTTGAATCCCGCCCTGGTACATGCGCTACATACGGCTATCAAGGCGGCGCCGGACCGGGGTGCGCGGGCGGTGATACTCTCAGGCGCAGAGGGCATGTTCTCGGCAGGCCTGGATGTACCGGCGCTGCTGAAACTGGATGAAGCCCCCATGGGCGCTTTCTGGAAGGAATTTATCAGCCTGTTGCGGGTCATCGCCCTATCTCCGGTGCCGATAGCGGCGGCCATCACCGGCCACAGCCCGGCGGGCGGCGCTGTGCTGGCGATCTTTTGCGACACCCGCATCGCCGCCGAGGGCAAGTTCAAGATTGGATTG
>JAJYBN010000168.1 GCA_021779005.1 Pseudomonadota bacterium | reverse complement strand
GACGGTGGCGCCGAGCCCGCGCAGGGATTGGGCGCAGCCTTTGCCGACATCACCATAGCCGGCGATGAGCGCGATCTTGCCGGCGATCATCACGTCAGTGGCGCGCTTGATTCCGTCCACCAGCGACTCGCGGCAACCGTAGAGGTTGTCGAATTTGGACTTGGTGACCGAGTCGTTGACGTTGATAGCCGGGAACGGCAGGGTGCCGGCCTTCTGCATCTCGTAGAGCCGGTGCACGCCGGTGGTGGTCTCTTCGGTCACACCTTTTATATTGGTGAGGATCTTTGAGTAAAAACCGGGCTTAGTCTCAAGGCGTTTCTTGATAGCTTTGAACAGTGCGATCTCTTCTTCATTGGTGGGATTGGCGATGACCGAAGGGTCCTTCTCGGCTTTGGAGCCCAGGATCACCAACAGGGTGGCGTCGCCGCCGTCGTCCAGGATCATATTAGGGGTGCCGCCATCGGCCCATTCCATGATGCGGTGGGTGAACTCCCAATATTCATCCAGGGTCTCGCCCTTGTAGGCGAACACCGGCGTGCCACCGGCGGCGATGGCCGCAGCCGCGTGGTCCTGGGTGGAATATATGTTGCAGGAAGCCCAGCGGATATCCGCGCCTAAGGCTTTGAGCGTCTCGATGAGCATGGCCGTCTGGATGGTCATGTGTAGCGAACCGGCGATGCGTGCGCCTTTCAGCGGCTGCTGTTTCTTGTATTCTTCGCGTACCGCCATGAGACCCGGCATCTCGGTCTCGGCGATGGCGATCTCCTTGCGGCCCCAGTCAGCGAGCCCGATATCCTTTACCAGGTAGTCATGAGCAGATTTTTTTCCGATCACTGCGTTCATTGTGTGTCTCCACAGAATAAACGAGCGCCGTTGTAATTACCGTTCCTCACCCAAGCCTGGCCGGCTAATTCGGTTGCAGCGCTCCTTGGGTTCAGAACTGCCCGTTGCGGGCGAAAATCAGCTTACCGCTTTTATCCGGGCGGCATCTCGCAACATCGCGGCTTTATCGATCCGCTCCCAGCTGAACTCCGGTTCCTCGCGGCCGAAGTGACCGTAGGCGGCGGTCTTTCTATAAATAGGCCGTATCAGGTCGAGCATCTTCATGAGGCCGTAAGGGCGCAGATCGAAATGCTCGCGCACCAGCGCGGTGATCTGTTCGTCGCTCACTTTGCCGGTGCCGAAGGTCTCGACACTGATGGAGATGGGTTCAGCTACGCCGATGGCGTAACTCACCTGGATCTCGCAGCGCTCCGCGAGGCCCGCGGCCACCAGGTTCTTGGCGACGTAACGTGCAGCATAGGCTGCTGAACGATCTACTTTGGAGGGATCCTTGCCGGAGAATGCACCGCCGCCGTGACGCGCCATACCACCGTAAGTGTCTACTATGATTTTGCGGCCGGTGAGTCCGCAGTCGCCCACCGGGCCGCCGATCACGAACCGGCCTGTGGGGTTGATGTGGAACTGGGTGTCGCGGCCGATCCATTCCTTGGGCAGCACCGGCTTGACAATCTCTTCCATGACTGCTTCCTGCAAGGTCTTGTAAGCCACGTCCGGTGAATGCTGCGTGGACAATACCACTGCAGAGATCCCTGCGATCTTGCCGTTCTCGTATTTGAAGGTCACCTGGCTCTTGGCATCCGGGCGCAACCACGGCAGCTTGCCGCTGCGGCGCACGTCGGCCTGGCGCTTCACCAGTCGGTGCGCGTAGGTGATGGGGGCAGGCATGAGCACGTCGGTCTCGTTGCTGGCGTACCCGAACATCAGGCCCTGATCGCCGGCGCCCTGGTCTTCGGGATTCTTGCGGTCCACGCCCTGGGCGATGTCGCCGGATTGTTTGCCGATGGCGTTTAGCACCGCGCAGGTCTCCCAGTCGAACCCCATCTCGGCGGTGTAGCCGATGTCCTTGACCACCTTGCGCACCAGTTGCTCCAGATCCACCCAGGCTTCAGTCGTAATCTCGCCGGCTACGATCACCATGCCGGTCTTGACCAGCGTCTCGCAGGCCACGCGCGCGCGCTTGTCCTGCGCCAGCAGCGCGTCGAGTACCGCGTCTGATATCTGATCAGCCACCTTGTCCGGGTGACCTTCAGAGACCGATTCCGAGGTGAACAGGTAATTGCGCGACATGGGCAGAGCCTCTGAGCAGGGTCGGGGAAAGAGGTATCTAGTTTACTTACTTGTTGCGGCTTTTTCGACCATAGGGTCACGATGGCTGTTGGGCTGCGGGGTTTACAGCATTTGTTGTTGCCTGCAAGGTTCACATCATACGCCGTATCAGTCGTCAGTATTCTTGAAGCGTGCCCGGTCTGTGGTCGTGGCTTTAATCCCGGCATTGACCTCGTACGCTGATGAAGCTGCTTTCCGCAAGCTGGGTTTGCAGCAGCTCGTTGAATTACTGTTGCATGGAGTTGGCTGGGGCGCTCTGATCGTCGTTATTCGTACTGCCATTATTCGAACCGCCATGTCCGCCGTGGCGCATGCCACCATGTGCATGTGTACCTGCACTGTTCGCCTGCGGCGATTGCAGGCTGAATACGAACAGCTTGCTGCCGTCATCGTTGATATGTGTGACGAAAGTCATTGCGGCTTACTGGGCGCACTGGGCGTATCGTTGCACGCGGGAATGACTGCCGCCATCAGCCAGCCTGAAAGGCGGAGATATCGCATTGCGGGTGCGTGGATCCGATTCTATGTGTTGGAGAAAAAACAGGCGGACAGCCTGTAGCTGCCCGCCTGTCACTTCGCCCTGTTACTCAGTTAAATACCTGGCGGTGAATTATCTGTGGGTTTCTGGGGTTTCGGCTGGCCGGGTTTCCAGTCCTTGTGCATGCCCATGTACGACATGCGTTTCAGCAGCCCATCGCGTACCACCTTCTTCTGGGTTGCAGTGAGGGTGTCATACAGATCCAGTTCTTCATTCTGGATCTTGTGCATGTTGTCGTGCATCTGGCCCATGGTAGCGTCCATCTGTTGCATCAGTGCGCGCATATCCGGGTTATCGCCCTTGAGCGCGGTCTCGATCGATTTGGCCATCGCCTGATGTTGGTCACGCATCTGCGTGAACATGGCTTTGCGTTCCTTCTGTATCTTGTCCAGCGCTTGTGACTGGGTGCTGTTTAGATGCAGATGTTCAACGACTTTGGGGCTGAAAAGCTCCAAAGGACCAGGCCCGTGAAAGCCGTGGCCATGGTGCATGTCAGCGAATGCTGTACCAGCGGTAAACAGCGTCATGCTGGCAAAGATTATCAATGCGCATTTAAGGTTCATGATTGAAATCTCCTGGATAAGTACATCTGAAAATGAAGGCGCCATCCACGTCCCGCATGCTGATAACCATAGTCCAATAGGCAAAATAAAGTGTTTCGTGCCTGCTCTATTTTGTAACGATTTGTTTCCGGCCGCTGCCATATACCCCTCCAGTTACGCATTTCAGCCGAATCCGGCTATGCTTAAGGGGTCGGCAGTTAGAGGAGGGAAATAACGATGGCCGCACGTGAAAGCCCGTTATGCGACTTTGGCAAGCCTGCCCCTGATTTCAAGCTCCTGGGTGTGGATGGACGCCGCTGGACCCTGGCGGATTGCCACGGTGAGACAGCTACGCTGGTGATGTTCATCTGCAACCATTGCCCCTACGTGCTGGCTTCCATCGAACGCATCGTCACGGTCTGCAACGAACTAGCGCCGCTGGGCATGCAAGCCGTGGCCATCATGCCAAACGACGTGGAGAACTATCCTGACGATTCTTACGAGAA
>JAJYBN010000167.1 GCA_021779005.1 Pseudomonadota bacterium | reverse complement strand
CTCGGCATCGGCGTCAACCAGAAGGCCGATCTGTACCTGGAGGGCTCCGATCAGCACCGCGGCTGGTTCCAATCCTCGCTGCTGACTTCGGTGGCGATGCGCGGCAAGGCACCGTTCCAGGGCGTGCTCACCCATGGATTCACGGTGGACGAACAGGGCCGCAAGATGTCCAAATCCCTGGGCAACGTGATCGCACCCCAGGATGTCATCAAGCATCTGGGTGCCGACGTGCTGCGCCTGTGGGTGGCGGCCACGGATTACAGCGGTGAGCTGTCGGTATCCAACACCATCCTGGAGCATATGGCGGAAGCCTATCGCAAGATGCGCAACACGCTGCGTTATCTGCTGGCGAACCTCTACGATTTTGACCCTGCATCGAATATCGTGCCGTCTGCCAAGATGCTGATGCTGGACCAGTGGCTGCTGGAACGCGCGTGGCAGCTGCAGCAGGACGTGCGTTCGGCGTACGAGCGTTACGAGTTCCATCTCATCTACCAGAAGGTCTATCACTTCTGCGTGGTAGACCTCTCCGGTTTCTACCTGGATGTGGTCAAGGACCGGGAATACACCACCCAGGGCGACAGTCCGGCGCGCCGTTCCTGCCAGACGGCCATGTATCATGTGGCCGAAGCCATGCTGCGCTGGCTGACGCCGATCCTGAGCTTCACGGCCGAAGAAGCCTGGCGCTTCATGCCCGGTGCGCGCGATGCTTCAGTATTCATGGCCACCTGGCACGAACTGCCACTCTCTGCAGCTGTGGACCAGGGATTGTGGGAGACGCTGCTCAAGGTGCGCGAATCGGTCAAGAAAGAACTGGAACTGCTGCGCATCCAGGGCAGCATCGGTTCACCTCTGGATGCGGAAGTGGCTCTGTATTGCGATAAAGCATTGGCGGACAGGCTGCAGCCCTTCGGTGACGAACTGCGTTTCCTGTTCATCACTTCCTATGCGCGTGTGCATGCATCCAGCAAGCGGCCCGCGGATGCCAAGCCGGCTGATGATATGCCGGGATTATGGGTGGTGGCGCAGCCGTCCAAACATACAAAGTGTGTGCGCTGCTGGCACCATCGCGAAGACGTTGGCCAGGATAAAGAGCATCCGCAACTCTGTAGCCGCTGCGTACAGAATATTTCCGGATCGGGTGAGCTGCGGAGGTTTGCATGAACGCGAGTGCAAACAAGCTGGCCGCGGCAGGATACGGTGCCTGGATATGGCTGTGGCTTTCGGCCGCGGTCATCGTGCTCGATCGGGTGAGCAAATACCTGGTCTCCAGCCATCTGCAGCTGTACGACTCCATCATTCTTTTGCCCGTATTCAACCTGACTGTGCTGCACAACACCGGTGCTGCCTGGAGCTTTCTCGCCGGCGCTTCCGGCTGGCAGCGCTGGTTGTTCATCGCCCTGGCGCTGGCAGTGAGCGTGGGCCTTATCCTGTATCTGCGTTTCTTGCCACGCCGGCAGCATCGCTGGCGCGCGGCGGCCCTGGCGCTGGTTCTGGGCGGCGCCCTCGGCAATGTCATCGACCGCATCTGGCACGGCTACGTCATCGATTTCATCCAGCTGCATTACCACGGCTGGTATTTCCCGGCCTTCAATGTGGCGGATTCCGCCATTACCATCGGCGCCATCATGCTGATCCTCGAAGGTCTAGGGTCGAACCATCGAAGCGTAAAATAAACTCATGGAAATATTGCTTGCCAATCCCCGCGGTTTTTGCGCCGGTGTCGACCGCGCTATCGAGATCGTAGAACGCGCCCTCGAGATCCACGGCGCACCCATCTACGTGCGCCACGAGGTGGTGCACAACCGGCATGTGGTGGAACGCCTGCGCGGTATGGGTGCGGTGTTCGTGGACGAGCTGCATGAAGTCCCGGACGGTGCCATCGTGATTTTCAGCGCCCATGGGGTGGCGCGTGCGGTGCGCGATGAAGCCGAACAACGTGGTCTTCGGGTATTCGATGCCACTTGTCCGCTGGTGACCAAGGTGCATCTGGAAGTCAGCCGCTACGCGCGCGCCGGACTGGATGTGGTGCTCATTGGTCACCAGGGCCACCCGGAAGTGGAGGGCACCATGGGGCAGTTTGATACAGGATTTGGCGGCGCGATCCATCTGGTACAGACGCCGGAGGACGTCAGCAAACTCAAGATCAACGATCCGGCGCGGGTGACTTTCGTTACCCAGACGACCCTGTCGGTAGACGATACCGTGCGCATCATCGAGGCACTGCGCCGGCGTTTTCCTGCAATCCAGGCGCCGCGCAAGGACGATATCTGCTATGCCACCCAGAACCGTCAGGATGCGGTCAAACAATTGGCGCGCGCCTGTGAAGTACTGCTGGTGGTGGGTTCTCGCAACAGTTCAAATTCAAACCGCCTGCGGGAGATCGCGGAAAGCGAAGGCGCAATCGCCTATCTGATCGATGGGCCGGATGACATCCGCCGTGAATGGGTGAACGGCAAGCAACGCGTGGGCGTGACAGCCGGCGCTTCGGCGCCAGAAACCATCGTACAGCAGGTGGTAGCGCGTCTGGGGGAATGGGGCGGTGCGACTATCCAGGAGACGCGCGGCATCCCGGAGAACATGGTGTTTGCCCTACCCAGGGAATTGCGCAAGCCGCTGCCACACGCCTGAGCGTCAGGGAAAGCTAAGCGTGGTATTTGCATTGGGCGTGTCTGATATGCGTACCCGCCCCAAGACGTTCACGATGAGTGCGTGGTCGTTGCGGCCGTCTTCGGAACAGTAACGGAACGTGCCGTTAACGCTGTGCAAATCCATGGGTCTAAAGGTGAACGAGTTGCGATTGCTGATGATGGGTGTCTGAGGCCGGATCGGCCCATGCACCTGCAGTATGGGCTCACCTCGGTCTACATGCGTTGTGCTGTCGCGATCGAGATTGTCGAAGATCAGCCAGCCGCTATTCCAGTCGCTGAGGTCATGGTCGCAGCCTGCACCATCATTGCTCTTGCACATCACCATGTAGCTGATGCCGACAATGACCGCGTGGCGTGTGTAATTAAGTGCGGTATGCAGACCTTTGACTTTGGCGACGGCACGGTCGTAGCGGATCACGGATATAAAACCGGGCACCACGATGACCGCCAGTATCGAGAGTACAGCCAGAGTGGTAAGCAATTCGACAACGGTAAAGCCCGCATCCGTAGGCATGGCACGCTCCTTGGCAAACATCCTTCTTTGCCCCAGCCGGAATCACTGCCCCCGGCCTGTCCATACGCTAATGATTAATATTCAAACCGGAGCAGTCAAGGGCGAGCCTGCCTACCGGCTTGATTCCGGGAGACATGGACAGTGGTTGATGCATGCGCCTATACTGGACTTGGTCTAAGCTGAAACAACTAACTAAGTGACTGATCCAACTGCCATATCGCTGACTGGTACCGCTCTCGCGGCGCATCTCGCGAGCCATGGCGTGTCGCCCACCTCTCAGCGGCTGAAGATCGCTGAGGTGCTGTTCCGCAAACCGCAACATCTGTCGGCGGAACAGATATTGGTTGCCGTCAACAGCCAACAGCCGAAGGTATCTAAGGCCACGGTGTACAACACCCTGGAGGCCTTCTGCCGCGTGGGGCTGGCCCTGAAACTCCCCGGGGCTGATGGCTCGGCCCACTACGATGCCACGGTCAAGAGCCACCTCCACATGATTGTGGAGTCCACGGGCGCTGTCGAGGATGTGCCGGAAGGCGTCAGTGAGGCCGTGCTGGCCGATATCGCCCCGCAACTGGCCCGCGAAATTGAAGCCCGTCTGGGCTTTACCATC
>JAJYBN010000166.1 GCA_021779005.1 Pseudomonadota bacterium | reverse complement strand
GGTGCCGGCCAGCCCACAGACTTCATGGGAGATGCCTTCCATGAGGCAGCCGTCGCCCATGAACACATAGGTGTAATGGTCGACGATCTTGAAACCCGGCCGGTTGAAACGCGTGGCCAGCACTTTTTCCGCGATCGCCATGCCCACGGCATTCGCCAGGCCCTGTCCCAGGGGCCCGGTGGTGGTCTCGATACCCGGCGTCACACCGTATTCCGGATGTCCCGGGGTTTTGGAATGCAACTGCCGGAAATGCTTGAGTTCCGTGAGCGGCAGGTCATAGCCACTGAGATGCAGCAATGCATACAAGAGCATCGAGCCATGGCCGTTGGAAAGCACGAAGCGGTCACGGTCGGCCCACTTGGGATCCTGCGGATCGTGCTTGAGGTAATCGTTCCACAGCACCTCGGCGATGTCCGCCATACCCATGGGCATGCCGGGGTGGCCGCATTTGGCCTGCTGCACAGCATCCATGGCGAGCGCCCGGATGGCGTTAGCGAGTTCGCGACGCGAGGGCATGGAAACTCCAGGGGAGACGGTTGCGTATTTTCGCCGATGCAGCCGGTCAGGGACAACCCTATACGCATCTGAATTTGTGGCCACGGGTAGAATGGTGGTTCTTGGCACCTATAAAAGGCTGCATGTGACCGATCCTTACCGTCGCGAATTCCAGGTGCGCTGGGCTGATCTTGACCCCAATGGTCACCTGCGTCACTCCGCCTACATGGACTATGCTGCACAGGCGCGCGTGGGTTTCCTCAACGAGTGCGGGTTCACCCTGGAGCGTTTCCAGAAAATGCGCCTCGGACCGGTGCTGTTCCGGGAAGACACCCAGTATCTGCGCGAGGTGCGTGCCAACGAGCGCATCAGCGTGACCACCGAATTGAGCGGCCTGTCTGCGAATGAGAAACATTGGCGCATGCGTCATTGCATCTTCAAGGCGGATAACTCACTGGCCTGCGTGATTGACGTACAGGGCACCTGGCTGGATCTGGCCACGCGCAAAACCGTACCGGCACCGGCGGAGTTGCAGGCTGCCCTGCACAAGATGCCGCACGCGCAGGATTATGCAGAGTTCACGCCGCAGAGGCCCACATGATTTTCGATGCTGTGATAGAGCCTGGGTTAGCTATACGCTGCGCACTTTACAAAACCTGAACATCCCATGAGTGGACTGCACCAGGCTATCGAAACACACAGCCTGATCAAAAAATTACGGCAAGGTGGGGGCCCTGCGTGGCATCGATCTCACCGTCAACGTCGGCGAGATGTTCGCGCTGCTCGAATTTCTGAAAGCGGTTCTGGTGGCACCAGTGCCACGTCCGGCCATGGCCATCGGCAAGATTTTGTCCGGCGCGCTCCAGGCATTGGTGCCGGCTGTGCTGCTGCTGGCGTTCATGCCGCTGCTCAGCATCCATCCCGGCGTGCTGCGTTTCCTGGGTCTGGTATGCGCCATGGCCATGGCCGCCATCACTTTTTCCGCCCTGGGCGTCGCCACCGCCGCGCGCTTCAAGTCCACCACCGTGTTTCCGATCGTCGGCAACGCGGCGGTACTGCCGATGTTTTTCCTCTCAGGCGCGCCCTTTCCGCTGGCCGATGTGCCTCACTGGCTCAAGATACTGGTGCATTTCGATCCGGTAGCCTACGCCGTGGACCTGATGCGTGGTGCGTTGCTGGCGGCGTTGTTCTTCCCGTTGTGGCTATCCATCGGTGTGCTGGCAGCGTTCATCCTGGTGCTGACCTGGCTCGCGACCCGTGTGTTTGCCTCCGGCGAAGATGCCTGAATAAAACCAACCTCGGTCAAGGATGGCGCAGCACGTCTACCCGGTCGATCAGCTGCTCGGCAATCGGGTTCTTCGAGAACGGGAAAAAATACATCCCCTTGGGACAGAACATCAATTCCTTGCCGAAGCGGCAGGGCTGGCGCAGGCGCAGGGTGATGATGTTGGGGTTGGTGACCCACATGAAGCTGATATTCATGATGTTGGCGAGCGGGATACGGGTTTCTTCGCCATGATTCTTGACGACCAGCTCACTGCCGGCATCCCAAACCTCGTCTATGAGACCGAACACCAGCCTTTTCATCAGGTAATACCCGAGCACAAACATGAATGCAGGTATGAGGACAAATACCGGCTGCATCTGATGGCTCGCCGACATGCCGATGGCGGCGGCCACCGTGACGATGATGATCATGCCGAACCAGATGGCCGGAAACACGCGTTTCATGAAGAACGTCAGCCGGGACGAGATGCGAGTCGGGGTCATGGGACGTACCCTTTACTGATAGATGCCGTGATCATTGGCTATACGTTAACAAAACCCTGCGTCCGGCACGAGGCTCAGTCGCGCAGGGATCTCGGTCCACTGACGAATGGATTGCCGCGCTCGTAGAATCGCAGCCGGCGATGGACATCCTTGTTGATGCCGATGCGCACGCTGCGGCCGACGCGGCCCACGGATTGTAGTGCCTGACCCAGCCACAAACGACCATCGGCGCACAGATCAAGGCCATCGAGCGTGCTATCCACGCGTAAGGCTGCCGCCAGCCGTCCCGGGCCGCGGGTGAGATCTGCATTTGCTAGGTGGCTGCGGCCGCGTTGCATGAGTGGTATGCCTGCCAGCGGCTGCAGCGCCCGCAGCAGCACACCGGCGCCGATCCCTTGCCGCTCGCTGCACACGTTCAGCATGAAATGGTTGCCGTAGATGAAGTACACGTAAGCATGGCCGTGTTCCAGGAACAACGAACGGTTGCGCTTTGTAAGGCCGTTGAAAGCATGACAAGCGGCATCGTGGGGCAGATAGGCTTCGGTCTCCACGATGCGGCCGATGATATGGCCCTTGGGCAGTACCCGCACCAGTGTCTTGCCAATCAGAAAACGCGCAAGCTTTGCCGAATCCACAGGCAAAGTACGGCGTGAAAGCCGGCGCAAGGATTTTGGTGGCGACGACAAGGCGTCCAATCTATCAGCCTGACACACCGTAATCACCGACCTGCCGTTCCGACAGGGTATTTTGCCGGCAGAGATCATCGATCTTCTGGTATTCATCGCGGAAGCGATCGCGGAAGACTTGATAGGCTGCGCGGGTTTTCCAGTGATCCAGCGTCAGGTAGCGTCCCGGAAGCCCAGGGTCGCGCAGCAGATCACCGTGGATATAGGCACTGTCGCGTCTGAACAGACGCGCCCATTCACGCTGCTCGCCATAGGTGAATTCAAACGCCTGGATGCATTCGGGTCGAACCTGAAATTCCCAAACGATGCAGACTGTCGCCATAGCGATGGCCTCAGGGTTCGGATGCCTGGCGGCGCGCTGCGCCCACCAGCGGAACAAATGTACGTAGCATTTCCGTGGTGATGACCCACCGGAATCAAGAAGATAATCTAGTTGAATTTGGAGCGAAGTCCAGTACGTTGATACACACATAAAAAAGCCCCGCCGCGAGCGGCAGGGCTTCCTGTCGTCTGACTCAGCTCAGACGAGATGCTGGCTTACCACCGTGGGCGATTGCCACCACCATTACCACCACCACCGCCACCGCCGCTGCGGAAACCGCCACCGCGTGGCTTGTCAGTGGCGACATTCACCTTGAGCGGACGTCCGCCCAGGTCCTTGCCATTCTGCTCAAGCGCCTTCTCCGCCGCCGCCTGAGTGGCGAAGGTGATGAAGCCGAAGCCCTTCGGGCGACCGGTATCCCGGTCCATGATCAGGGCCAGTTCGGAAATCTCGCCGTATTGGGAAAAGATCCCGCGCAGCTGAGCTTCGTCTACTGAGTAAGGAAAATTACCGACATAAAGTT
>JAJYBN010000165.1 GCA_021779005.1 Pseudomonadota bacterium | reverse complement strand
ACGATCCGCATCGAAGCTATCGTGGGTGAGATTCGCGCCGATGTCGATGAGCATGCGTCGATGAGCTCACACTGATTGGAAGGTTAATCTTGATTACCGGTTTGAGGCGGTTCTTCCTGAGCGTATTTCTTCAGCAGCGCCTGGAAGCGCGGATCCTTGCGGATCGAATCCCAGGCCGGGTCGAGCCATAGCAGTACGGGTGAATAAATAATGCCGATTCCGGGACTAGCCAATGCCTTGGCCAGCAGCGGCACGGCAAGATCGGGACGCTGAGCCTGGGCGTACACGCTAGCATTGGTTTCCATTATTCGCGGGCCGTACGTTTGATCGTGGATCTTGGCGAGAATAGCCTGCGATTTGGCGACCGCCTCCAGCCCGTCCCCGGTATGCCCCAGGCCCAGCTCGGCGCTGGCGAGATTGCCCCAGACGAACGCCAGGTTGATCCCTTGCTGTTGGGCAAGTTGGGCGCGGGTATCGGTCTCCGCCTGCGCGAACAATGACTGCGCGTGCGCTGTGTCCCCGGCCAGCCGGTACAGATTGGCCATCTGCAACGCCTTGGAGCCGCCGTAGGGTATGAAATTATCTGGGGTGTCGGGAATGCCGGCCAGTAGCGTCAGCGCCTCGTTGTACTTGCGTAGCCAGGTCAACTGGAGCACGCGCTGAAATTTCAGTAGCGGTGCGTCGCCTTGCGCCGCGGCCAGCGCGCGCGGTATATCGCCGCTTTGCAACACGATGGTCAATGAGTAATTGGATTTCGCATTGAGGTTATCCGGGTTTAATGCCAGTGCGCGCTGGTACCAGGTCTCGGCGTCGGCGAAGCGACTTGCCATCGCATAGGTAGTGCCCAGCTCGAAGGCGAATTGACTGTTGCGCGGATCGTGCGCCAGTGCCTGTTGCAGCGAAGCGATGGCGGCATCGAGACGGCCCTGGCGGCGCTCCACGTAGCCACGTGCGGCCAGTGTGTCAGCATCATTGGGGCGCAGCATCAGCGCCGCGGCGAACGCCTTCAATGCACTCGCGTAATCGCCGCGCCCCCAGTAATCGCTGTAGCCCAAGGCGAGTTGCGAGGCGGACAGGTCCGGGGCCAGCGCCAAAGCGCGTTCGGCATCGGTACGTGCCTGCGCGGTCAGTTGCTTGACATTCTGACCACCGCCACCGAACCAGGCGAGTTCGCTTTCTGCGTAGGACAATCGCGCCCAGGCCAGCGCGAACTTTGAATCCTTGTCGATGGCCTGCCGATACAACGGGATGGCAGCTTTCCAGCTGGCCGTATCGTAATTGACATCGCCCCGGTTGGTTTGGAATTCAGCGCGCAGGAACAGGTCGTAGGCGGCCTGGTTTTCAGTCGGCACCGTGGCCAGGCGCGCGGTCTCCACCGGCGAGAGCTTGGCCTGCAACGCCTGCGCGATCTTCTCGGCTACTTCGCCCTCGACGCCGAAGATGTTGTCCAAGGTCCGCGTATACGCCTCGGCCCAGATGTGATGGTCTTTATCGGCATCGATGAGCTGCACGTTGATTAGAACTTGATTGCCAGCCTTTTGGACGCTGCCTTCGAGGATGTTGGCCACGCCTAACTGCTGGGCGATCGCCTTGAGATTTTGCGGATGGCTGCCGTATTGCATGGTGGAGGTGCGCGAGATTACCGTGAGATCGCCAATATCGGCGAGCTTGGTGAGGATCAGGTCCTGCATGCCGGCCACAAAGTAGGCGTTGTTCTTATCCGCGCTCAGGTTCTCGAACGGCAGCACGGCGATGGATTTGGTCGGGATAGCGGTTGTGTCAGCCGGGGCCGTGGCCAGTCGTTCCGCATGGCGCACGGAGAAACGCCAGGCATAGAATCCTGAGATCACCACCGCGATTACCACCGCGAGGGACAAGGCGGCACCGAGCTTCCAGCGTAACTGCTGCCAGCGGCCGAACTTGGCCGGATCTTGGGGCTGCATGAGCATCCAGGCGAGCACCAGGGCTACCGGAAATCCGGCCAACAGGACAATGATGACAGTGGGAAAAAAGTAACCCCAGCCAAAGGCAGGCAGCACGCGGCTGCCGAGCTGGATCAGAAACCCCGCCACCACGGCATACACCACCACCACCCGGTAGATGTGGTGCTGCTTCAGGCGCGCGAAGAAACCCGGCGTGGTGTCAGTCGTGGAATCCATGAATGGCTGTTCCCCTGCGAGGCCCTTAGCCTAGCGCAAAGGCCGGCCATGTGCAGGGTGGATGCAAGAAAAAAACTCTGGAAACGGGTGCCTTGCCCCTGGCAGTGTCTGCCGACTGCCGGTCTACCTTCGACTGGACATCGGAGGTGGAGTGGTTCAGGTCCCGGCAGGATTCTGGCGGTAAAACAGACATAGCTGCCGGTATACATCCGGTAGGGAGGCCTGCAATACCGTCGGGGCCTCGAAAAACATTTCACTGGCGACAGCGAAAAATTCCGCAGGATTTTGCAGGCCATAAGCGTCCATGGGCAGCGGCTCGCCCGCGGCGCGTGATCTCTGTAACTGCGCATAGGCCGCATGGAACACCTGCGACCACCGCGCCCGGTCCATATCCCGATGCAGCGGCGGGAAACCATTGGCTTCGCCATTCTGCATGTCCAGCTTGTGGGCACACTCATGGATGACCACATTGTGGCCGGGCGGGTCCCCGGCCTGCATCACGTCCTCCCACGACAAGATCACCGGGCCGTGCTGCCAGGATTCACCGGCCATGACGTGGCGATGGCGATGCACCACGCCGGCCGCATCCACGCTCTGGCGTTCGGGTACGAAGAGGCCGGGATAGATCACGAAGGAATGCCAACCCGCGTACCAGTCGAGGCCCAGATTGAGGATCGGCAGGCAGGTGTGCGCAGCCAGCAATGCGCGCATCTCGTCAGTGAGTTTCAGCCCCTGTACCGGCTCGAAAGATTTTTCCCGCAACAGAAGGGTAGCCAGCACCCGCAGACGCACCTGCGCACTGGCTGACAGGCGACGTGCGGGTGCGCAATGGGCGAGGGCGTGCTGCCAGGCCGGTTCTAAAACCGGATGGCGCTCGAGGGTACGGCGCTCGCGCCATTTGTTGAGAGTTCCGAACATGATTATCTATCGTTGAAAGTGATAGGTATCACAGGGGTCCGTAAATCGGGAAAGCAAGTATATCGATGTCAATCACTCTTCCATTTGAAACCGAGCGCACCCACGGCGGTGAACAGGATGGTCATGCCGGCCAGTGCCAGCAGCTGTGGCAGGATCTGCAGTACCCCGGCACCGTCCAGCATGACAGCGCGCGCGCCTTCCAGGAGCTGTGTCAGGGGCAGTATGGCGGCGGCGTGCTGCAGCCAGGCGGGGCTGCCTTCCAGCGAGAACCACACACCGGACAGGAACATCATGGGCCAGGAAAACAGATTCAGCAGGCCGCCGGCGAATTCTTCGCTGGTGACGCGCGCCGCGATCAATAGGCCCAGCGAGATCATGGAAGTGGCGCCGAAGATGGCCACCAGTATCAGCGCCAGGTAACTGCCAGACATGTAAAAGCCCACCAGCAGATCTGTGCCTATATATACAGCGACGGTGATACACAAGATCAGCATGAGTCGCGACGTCACCTGCGCGGCGATGAATTCGAAGGCTTTCAAAGGTGTAGCGTTGAGACGCTTAAGGAAACCGTTCTTGCGGTAGCGCACGATCACGTAGCCCACGCCAAACAGGCAGGAAAACATCATGTTCATGCCCAGGATTCCCGGTACCAGCCAGTCCACGTAACGGATGGCGCGGCCGCTGACTGATTCGCGCGTGTACTGCACATCCTAGATCGGA
>JAJYBN010000164.1 GCA_021779005.1 Pseudomonadota bacterium | reverse complement strand
CGTCATCGATTATTCCGTGCGGGTGCAGCTGAAAAAGGACGGCAGCGGCGTCAACGCCGACGGCGTCAAGATGAGCATCAATCCCTTCGATGAGATCGCCCTGGAGGAGGCGCTGCGCATCCGAGAGAGCGGCACGCAGGCGGAGATCGTGGCCGTGAGCATCGGTACGGCAGACTGCCAGCAGCAGCTGCGCACCGCACTGGCCATGGGTGCAGACCGGGCGATACTGGTGGAGGCTGACGAGGCACTGCAACCCCTGATGCTGGCGCGCGTGCTGCATGCACTGGTGAAACGTGAGAACCCCGAACTGGTGATCCTCGGCAAACAGGCGATCGACGATGACAGCAACCAGACGGGCCAGATGCTGGCGGCCCTGTGGGACCGTCCCCAGGCAACTTTTGCCTCCAAGGTGGAATTGAAGGCCAAGACCGCAGCCGTCACCCGCGAGGTGGACGCCGGACTTGAGACCATCGAGATAGACCTGCCGGCGATGATCACCACCGATCTGCGGCTCAACACCCCGCGCTTCGTGAAGATGCCGAACATCATGAAGGCCCGCAGCAAACCCCTGCAGACACTAAAGCTGGAAGAACTGGGTGTCAGCGCCGCGCCGAGACTCGAGACCACCAACTTCGCACCGCCACCGCCGCGTGTCGGTGGCAAGAAGGTAGAAGATGTTCCGGCACTCATTGCTGCTCTCAAACAACGGGGAGTGCTGTGATGAACAGGATACTGGTGATCGCCGAGCATGACGGCAAGCAACTCAACGCATCCACCGCCAGGGCGGTGAGCTGCGCGCAATCCATAGGCGGCGACATCGATGTGGCCGTATTCGGCACCGATGCTGGCAGCGTCGCGCAGAACGCGGCGACATTTAAAGGTGTAAGGCGCGTACTGAAGATCGAGCGCGCCGAAAATGGACCTCAATTGGCCGCCGTGTTGGCGCCGCAGATCGTGAGACTGGCGAAGGATTACACCCACGTGCTCGCGCCCTCCACTACCTTCGGCAAGGACATGCTACCGCGTGCCGCGGCAATGCTGGGCGTGCAGCAGGTGAGCGACGTGATGAAGGTCATCGACGCCACGACGTTCGAACGGCCCATGTATGCCGGCAACGCCATCGTCACAGTCAAGGCTCCGGATAAACCCTGTGTGGTGGCTACGGTGCGCACCGCCTCCTGGCAGGAATGTGGCAGTGGCGGCGCAGCAGAGATCACCGCCGCCAGCACCGATGCGACACTGCCATCGCATACCCGCTTCGTGGGACTGAAAGCCGAGAAGAGCGACCGGCCCGATCTACAATCCGCACCGCGGGTGGTCTCCGGCGGCCGCGGTGTCGGCAGCAAGGAGAATTTCGCCATCATCTACAAGTTCGCCGACAAGCTGGGCGCCGCCGTGGGCGCCTCGCGCGCGGCCGTGGATGCGGGCTATGTGCCTAACGATCTGCAGGTGGGTCAGACCGGCAAGATTATCGCGCCGGATCTATATGTAGCTGTGGGCATCTCCGGCGCGATCCAGCACCTCACTGGCATCAAGGATGCGGGTACCATCGTCGCCATCAACAAGGATCCGGAGGCACCGATATTCCAGGTCGCTGACATCGGACTGGTCGGTGATCTCTTTCAGATCCTGCCGGAATTGGAAAAGGAACTGGACAAGATCAAGTCTTAATCGCAGGTTCCTTTGCCAGCCGCTCTATCCACCGGTACAGCAGATACGTTACTGCCACGAAGGTGATACCGCCGATCCAGAGGGAGGCAGTCTCGAAGCCAGCGCCTACGACTGAGAGCGGCGACGAGTTGCCGGAGAACGCCACCACCGCGGCAACCACCACGCCCAGCAGGCTCTCGCCCACGATCAGGCCCGAAGCCAGCAGCACGCCGAGCTGCTTGGTGGCCTCCGGCTTGGGTGCCCTGTCGGCGCGGCGGTTGAACCACCAGCCAACGATCGCACCGACTACCACCATCAGCGTAGTCGAGGTCGGCAGATAGATCCCCAGACCGATCGCCAACGGCGGCAGGCGCACCGATTTCGTGGTTTTGATCAGTACTGCATCAAGCACGATGCTGACTACACCGATGACACCACCCATGATGATCAGCCACCAGTCGATGTTGTTCTGGATGACGCCCTGTGCCAGCGCTGAGATAAGTCCGGCCTGCGGCGCCGGCAATGCGCGCGCCGGATCGACACCGGGAGCACCCAGGAATCCATAGGCATGGTTGAGCAGGTCCAGCACCGGCGGGATGATGAGAGCGCCAGCGATCACGCCGATTACCAGCGCCCACTGCTGTTTCGAGGGCGTGGCATCCACCAGCTGACCAGTCTTCAGGTCCTGCAGGTTGTTGTTGGCGATGGATGCCACAGCGAACACGATCGATGTGATGAACAGCGCGAAAGCCACCAGCGCCTTGCCGGCGTCGGCCGGCATCAGTGCTTTCACACCCAACACCAGCAGCAGCGCGGCGATCACCACCACTAGGATGCCGATACCCGAGAGCGGACTGTTGGAAGAGCCGATGAGGCCGGCCATGTAGCCGCACACCGCTGACACCAGAAACCCCATGATGATCACGAACACCACACCGCCGAGTGTCAGCAACAGCGCATGCGAACCCAAGCCGCTGATATTACTGAAATGCCACAGCAGCCAGGAGACGGGGATCATGCAAACCAGCGACACCAGGCCCACCATGCCGATAGGGATGTCGCGTTCAGTGCGTGGCAAGGTATCGGCCTTGCCGGCCTTGCGTATACGCGAAGCGGCCATGGCCCCGGAGAGTCCACCGACCACGGGCTTGACCAGCGTGCCCAGTGTCCATATGGCGGCCACACCGATGGCGCCTGCGCCCACGAAGCGCACGTAATGGCTCCATGCGCCCTGTGCCACATCCGCGGCCGAACCCGCCACCGGATGCAGCAGTGTAAAATGTGGCACCGCCCAGCCCCAGCCGATCAGCGCGCCCACCCCCATGGCGACGCCCACCCAAAGTCCCACCAGGTGGCCGATGGCGAACAGTGCAAATGACAGGCTGAAGTCGAAGCCGGTGGCGGTTCCCTTGTCACCGATGCGGAAATAATGTGCCACATCGCTGGCGAATATCTTGCTCTGCACGATCACATAAAACACCGCGGACACGATCGAGCCCATCACCACGGCTTTCAAACCTGCGCCACCCGACTCCACGGAATCGGCGGCTGCGGCTGATCCCGGATTCGAACCGACCTTGAGCACTTCGGCGCAGGCCACGCCTTCCGGGTACGGCAGGTCGGAGTCGGTCACCAACGCGCGGCGCAGCGGGATGGTGTACATGACGCCGAGGATGCCGCCGGCGGCGCAGATGCCAAACGACATCCAGAACGGAAATCCCGTCCACCAGCCAACGATGATCAGGCCCGGCAACACGAAGATGATCGAGGACAGGGTGCCGGCCGCAGAGGCCACCGTCTGCACGATATTGTTCTCCTGCATGGTGGCGCCGGTGAAGCCGCGCAGGATCGCCATGGAAATGACCGCAGCCGGTATCGATGTGGAAAACGTCAGACCGGCCTTGAGACCAAAATACACATTCGCGGCCGTGAAGATCACAGTAATGATGACGCCAATGAGCAGGCCACGGATGGTGAATTCACTCAGTGACATGACGCTGGTGGACGCTGATGGTTGCACGTGGGATTCTCCCGTTTGCCGAAACGCGTTCCCGTCCGCCGGACGGCCCCCCATCCCATGGATATTGGTTAGCGTGGGATGGCGCGCGCACGATAACCCATCTTTTTGCGGCTGTCTCGCCCCATTGGGCGAACCGGCCCCGGCTTGGA
>JAJYBN010000163.1 GCA_021779005.1 Pseudomonadota bacterium | reverse complement strand
CCTTAGCGATTTTGAGAGCCATGTGAATCCTGATACCGATCAGCAAGCTCAGTACGGCAGAACGTTGGCACAGGCCAAGGATCTCAACAAGAAACTCACGGATCTCAAAGGCAGTGTCTACAACCCCGACCGGCAGCATCTGGTCATGGAGGATGATATCCACTGGCTGTCGCGGCTAAACGGCCAGTTGCAGAGCCTGGGCTATGTCAGTTACCTGGTCGGCCAGGCGCCCACGGAACCGATGCTGACCACAGCTGATGAAATCAGATCCAAACTGGATAAAGTATTGACAGATTTCAACAGCATACTGGCAACGGACGTGCCGGCGTACAACAAGACAGCCTACGCTGCCGGAGCGCCGACTCTGTTGGTGGGCCAGCCCATTAGCATCAAACCCGTGAAGATGTAGTCCCCGTCGTTTGGATATATCAAGGGGAGGGCCATGCTCTCCCCTTTTTATTTCGCGGTTGCTTCGTATCTGATCATTTAAAAAGATTCAATAACGGATTAACGCTGCCCCCCAGGTAAACCCACCGCCAAAGGCTTCCAGCAAGATGGTCTGGCCGCGCTGGATGCGTCCGTCACGCACCGCCACATCCAGCGCCATGGGCACCGAGGCAGTGGACGTGTTGCCGTGATCCTGTACGGTGAGAATCACTTTCTCCATGGGCATTTTCAGTTTGCGCGCCGTAGCCTCGATGATTCGCAGGTTGGCCTGGTGTGGAACCAGCCAATCGAGTTTTTCCGGTGGTAGGTCGTTGGCTTCGAGGGCTTCCACCACGATCTCGCCCAGCTTGGTGACCGCCACCTTGAAGACTTCGCTGCCTTTCATATGGATGAAATCGCGGCGCGCATAAAAATCCTTGGGCTTCTTGGAAACTCCCGAGGGAAAAAACAGCAGGTCGGCGTACTTGCCGTCTGCATGCAGATGGGTAGAGAGGATGCCGGGTTTTGCCGCAGGTTCCAGCACCACTGCACCGGCGCCGTCACCGAACAGCACGCAGGTACTGCGATCGGTCCAGTCGGTCATGCGCGACAAAGTCTCGCCACCCACGATCAGCGCGCATTTGGCCGAGCCGGTGCGGATGAATTTATCGGCGATATCCAGAGCGTAGATGAAGCCGGTGCACGCGGCTTCCAGACTGAACGCGGCACAGCCATGGATGCCGAGACGCCGCTGCAGCAGGCAGCCCATGTTCGGGAATACCTGATCGGGTGTAGTGGTGCCGACGATCACCAGATCGATATCTTTGGGTCCCACGTCCGCAGCCTGCATGGCGTTGCGCGCTGCGAGCTCGCAAAAATCAAGATTGGTCTCGTTATCCGCAGCGATGTGGCGGCGCTCGATACCACTGCGTGAGCGGATCCATTCGTCGGTGGTGTCCACCATCTTCTCAAGGTCCTGATTTGTCAGGATCTTGTCCGGCAACCCGCGGCCGGTGCCAGCGATACGCGTGTAGACAGGTTTCATTCGCTGCCCACCTGCGCCTGCGGGAACTGCTGTTCCAGCAGGCGGCTGATGCGCTGCGGCACCTGGTTCTGCACCTCGAGGATGGCGATGCGGATGGCGCTGGCATAAGACACGCTATCGGAGCTGCCATGGCTTTTCACCACCACGCCTCTCAAGCCCAGCAGACTGGCACCGTTGTAATGCCGCGGATCCAAGCGGCGCTTGAGTGCACTAAGTACCGGCAACGCTACGATGGCCAACAGCTTGGTGAAAGCAGTACGCCGAAATTCCTCGCGGATGTATTGGATAATCATCTTGGCGAGTCCTTCCATGGTCTTGAGAGATACGTTACCCACAAAACCATCGGCGACCACGACATCGACATCCTTGGAAAATATATCATCGCCTTCCACAAATCCGATGTAGTTAAGATGACTGGCAGAAAACAGTTTGGCGGCTTCGCGCACCTTCTCGATACCCTTGATCTCTTCCTCACCGATATTCAGCAGTCCCACACGCGGTGTCTGGATATGATAGACCGAATTCGCCAGGGCTGAACCCATTACGCCGAACTGGAATAGCTGTTCAGGCGTGGAGTCGGCGTTGGCGCCAAGGTCAAGCATATGAGTATGGCCACCATGCGAGGGAATCAGCGCACAGATCGCCGGACGATCGATACCGGGGACAGTCTTGAGCACGAATCGGGCAGTCGCCATAAGTGCCCCGGTATTCCCGGCGCTTACGCAGGCGTCGGCCCTGCCTGATTTTACGAGATTGATGGCCACACGCATGGAAGAGTCTTTCTTGCCACGCAATGCCTGCGATGGCAATTCATCCATCAGCACCAGCTGCGAAGCCGGCTCGTATGTCAAGCGCGCGCCGAACGCCACTATATGACGCTCTATCATCGGCCCCAGGACATCGGGTTTGCCCACCAGGATGATGTGCAGAAATGGATTCTTATCCAGCATGGCCACAGCGGCTGAGACAACTACGCTCGGGCCGTGGTCGCCGCCCATCGCGTCCAACGCAATCGTGACGATCGAGTTATTCATGCCACGGGTGTTAAAGCTGTGCGCCCTCGCCTAGTGTGCCGATGCATTTGTAGTGTGCATCCATTGCAGGGCATCGGATAAGAGATTATCGGAACTACACGCGTACTGCGTTGAATCCCGAACGGGATCGGCTCAGTCTTTCTGAGCGATGTTCAGTATCTTCTTGCCGCGATAATGGCCATCGGCACTGAGGTGATGCCGCCGATGGGTTTCACCACTGGTCTTTTCGATGGACAATGTCGGTCCCTGGAGCGCGTCATGGGAGCGGCGCTGGCCACGACGTGAGGGTGATACGCGACTTTTCTGGACTGCCATGATGAACTCCTGATAAAAAATGTTTCGTTATATAGCGGCGGGTAATTGTCGATAACCTGCCTGTACTAATTATTCGATGCACCATCTATTTCGAATCAATGGCGGCCGCGTTTTAAAACCTCTAATGCCGCGAACGGGTTGGGTGGATCAACTTCCGGTTCCGCTGCCACCGGTGGTGCTATGTCGCGCACTCCTAGGTCACATTTCTGTGGTGCCGCGTGCAGTGCCACCATCGGTAAAGCCAGCAGCAGTTCGTCCTCGATGAGTTCTGCAATGTTTACACGGCCGGATATGGACATCAGCGGCTCATACACGTCCGCTAAGTTCATCGCCTCTGTTTCATTCCGTACCCAGGCCAGATTGAAATCTGTATTGACCGGGAACTCCATTTTTCTAAAACACCGCTGGCAGGTCAGCAGCAGATTCGCCTCAACTTTGCCCTGCACTGTTATCTGCCCGCCGTCATGCTTGGCATGTACTTTGGCACTCGCCAAGCCGCTGGTATCTGCTACCACAGACGCCAGTCTGGGCAATGCGGCAATGCCTATAGTACCCGCCCAACCGAGAGGCTGGTGTCTGGCCCGAGTCAGGTCCAGATATTCTCCTGAAGCGCCTGACATAGGCGCGGTATGATACGTACAGGTGCCAGGCTTGTCAAAAGAAAAACGCTCCAAGCCCTTGTTTTTATTAGCCCTTAAAGTCTCTCATCCATAGATGAGGGGAAGGCATGCTGCTGAAATTGGCCATAACATGAGAACGCCCATGCAACTGGTGCTCGCTTCCACATCACCCTATCGCCGTGCGCTGCTGGATCGCCTGACCTCAAATTTCATCTGTGATCCACCCCAGGTGGATGAGTCCTGGCAACCGCCAGAGACGCCGGCAGCACTGGTGATGCGCCTTGCTTATGCCAAGGCAAAGGCAGTCGCCGCACGCCATCCCCAGAGCCTGGTGATCGGAGCAGACCAGGTGGCAGCTTTTGACAGCATCATCCTGGGCAAGCCCGGCAGCCATGCA
>JAJYBN010000162.1 GCA_021779005.1 Pseudomonadota bacterium | reverse complement strand
ATCCGCCGGACTCACGCACACCACCATGCCGATACCCATATTGAAGGTGCGGTACATCTCCTTTTTCGAGATGTTGCCCTGCTTCTGCAGCCAGTCGAAGATCACGGGTTGTGTCCAGGAATTCGAATCAAGCGTGACACCCAGACCTGCCGGCATAACCCGTGGGATATTTTCCAGCAGGCCGCCACCGGTGATATGTGCGAGCGCATGCGCCGATACGGACCCGATCAGCTTCAGCAGCGGCTGCACATAGAGGCGCGTCGGTTCCAGTAGGTGTTCGATGAGCGCACGTTCAGCGATGCGTTGTTTGAAGGATGCGGCGCTCACGGACAGGATCTTGCGGATCAGTGCGTAACCATTGGAATGTGGGCCAGACGACGCCAGGCCGATGATTACATCGCCGGCTACCACTTGGCTGCCATCGATGATCTTGCTTTTTTCCACCACGCCCACGGCGAAGCCGGCCAGGTCGTAGTCCTTGCCAGCGTACATGCCGGGAAGTTCCGCGGTCTCGCCGCCTACCAGCGCACAACCTGCGAGTTCGCAGCCACGGGCGATGCCGTTGATGACGATGGCGGCGGTGTCCACGTCCAGTTTTCCGGTACCGTAGTAATCCAGGAAGAACAGCGGTTCGGCGCCGGACACCACGATGTCGTTGACGCACATGGCCACCAGATCGATGCCGATGGTCTCGTGCCGGGCGCTATCGATGGCGAGACGCAGTTTGGTGCCGACGCCGTCGGTGCCGGACACCAGCACGGGTTGCCGATAGCCTTTGGGGATCTCCACCAGCGCGCCGAAGCCACCGATACCACCCAGTACTTCCGTGCGGCGGCTGCGCTTGGCCGCTGGAGATATACGCTCCACCAGGGCATCACCCGCGTCGATGTCCACGCCAGCGTCGAGGTAGGTGAGGGGTTTCTTTGCAGTCATGGATGTACCTGGAGGCATCTCTATATATACGCCAAGGCAGCATCACTCGCCGGATAGTGCCTCAAGCCTGTATATTCTACACGCACGGGCCGCACAACATCGGCGCGGTTGGCTTCAGATGTCGGAGGATGAGTGGGAACAGCGCGCGCTTGCATCATCAGTATCTTGACTACCTGGCTGTTGTACACGGGCATCATGGCACAGGCTGCGGTGATGCCCGGGCTTTACGAAGCCAGTGTCTCGGTGCCCGATCAATCCGCAGCCGCCCGCAGTGTGGGCTTGCAGCAGTCCTTGGCAGCAGTACTGGTGAAGGTCACCGGTGACCGCAATGCCCCAGGGCTGCCGGCGCTGGCAGCCGTGCTCAAGGATCCCAGCCAGTTCCTGCAACAATACCGTTATCAGCAGGTATCTACGGATGGCAGCGCGAGCCCCACGCCAACGGTCATGTTTGATCTGACACGGACCGGCACGCCGGCGATACCGCCTACCGGACTGATGCTGTGGGCCAAGTTCGATCCCGAAGTGCTGGACCATGCGGTACGTGCCGCCGACGAACCGCTGTGGGGGCAGGAGCGGCCGGTGACGCTGGTGTGGCTCGTGATCGAAGATGCATCCAGCAAGACTATAGTATCTGCGACTAACAATCCGGCTGTCGTGCAAGCCATGACCAACGTGGCAGACGAGCGCGGCATCGCGCTGATATTCCCGCGCATGGATGCGCAGGATCAACAGGCCATCGCTTATCCCGATATCTCGAACGATGACGTCACCCACATCCAGCAGGCATCGAAAGCGTACAAAGCAGACGCCACCCTGGTGGGCAGCGTGTACATGACTACGCCGGGACAATATGCGGCCCGCTGGCAACTGTCGTCCAGCGCCGGATCGCAAGCCTGGACTGCTACGCCCGACACACTCGCTACTGTTACCAACGATGGCATCCAGACTGCCGCAGACCATTTTGCACAATGGTTCGCCGTCGCAGCCGGGGCTGCTGGCGAAACCGGCGTCACAGTGAGCGTCTCCGGAATCAACAGCGTGGATGTTTATGCCAAAGTACTGGCGTATCTGAGCGGTCTCACATCGGTCAAGGGCGTGCAGGTGACACAGGTGGGAAAAGGCACCGTGTATTTCAGCCTGGATACCCGCGGCTCACTCGACAATCTACGACAGACCATGCTGCTCGGTGGGCTGCTCAAACAGGTCACACTGGCCGCACCAGTTGCTACGGCTGCCGCACCAGCCACAGCAGCGGTGTTGCAATTCCAATATGCACCGTGAACGGGCGCTGGCTTCCAAATGCAATCAGTCTCGCGCGTATTGGGCTGGTGATACCTGTAGCCTGGAGTATCATCCACGGTGAAGAAGAGGTGGCGCTTACACTTATCATCATCGCCATCATCAGTGATGCGCTCGATGGATTGCTGGCGAAAGGATTCGGATGGACCACGGAACTGGGCGCGATCCTGGATCCGCTGGCCGACAAGCTGTTCATGGCGGGCAGCTTCATCGCCGCTGTGTGGGTAGGATTTATACCGTTATGGATAACCGTGATCGTGATCGCACGTGATGCCATCATCGTAAGCGGGGCGCTCGTGTACCGTTGGCATGTGGGTGATTTCAAACTACAGCCGAGCGTGCTTAGCAAGGTGAATACCTCCTTGCAGATGCTGCTGGTGCTGGCGGTGGTTGCTCAGCATTACATTGAGTTACCCAAGGGTACGGTGCCGGCGCTGGTGGCTGCTGTTGCTATCTCAACGCTCAGCAGTGGTGCAGATTATTTCATCCGCTGGGGACGGCGGTTCGCAAATGCACCCAAGAGGAAAACTGGATGAGTGTTGCACAGAGAAACTGGATCATTGTTATATTGGCCGCTGCTGCGGCTTTCATCTATTACCTGGGGGCTATTCTTACACCGTTCCTAGCAAGTTTCATCCTCGCGTATCTTGGTAGCCCCCTGGTGGATAGGCTTGAGCGTTGGAGACTGAACCGCACACTGGCTGTGCTGCTTGTCTTTGTGCTGACACTCATCATGCTGGGCCTCATCCTGATTCTGGTAATCCCCATGGTGATGCGTGAAATTTCTGTACTCTTCAGCCATACGCCGCAGGTGATTACTTGGCTCCAGATCAAAGTTCTGCCATGGCTCACTGCCCATCTGGGTATACAGCCGGAGTCGCTGGCTCCGCAGAAACTCATTGATCTTGTGAATTCTAATTTCGCATCGGCCAGCAAGGTTGTAGGCCAGGTGCTGCTCTCTGTATCGAGTTCCGGCACGGCGGTTTTTGAATTCTTTATCAACCTTATCCTGATCCCAGTGGTCACCTTCTACCTGTTGCGTGACTGGAACCGCATGATCGAACGCTTCGCAGCGTTGATACCGCGCGCTGCCTCGCCCACGATCGAGCGTCTGGTGCGCGAATGTGATGTGGTGTTGGGGGCGTTCCTGCGGGGGCAACTGTTGGTGATGGTATGCCTAGCGGTGTTCTACAGCCTGGTGCTGTCGATCATCGGACTCAATAACGCCGTCGCCATAGGTGTGGTAGCCGGCATGCTGAGTTTCGTGCCTTACCTCGGCGTCATCACCGGTGTGGGGCTGGCGTTGATCACGGCCTCGCTGCAGGGCCAGGGTTGGCTGCTGCCGCTGGAAGTGGTGATCGTATTTACCGTCGGCCAGTTGATGTCGGACCTGGCACTCACCCCACGGCTGGTGGGCGAACGCATCGGCCTGCATCCGGTGCTGGTGATATTCGCGATTCTGGTAGGCGGAGCGCTGTTCGGCTTCGCTGGCATCCTACTGGCACTGCCGATGGCTGCTGCCTGCACAGTGCTGGTGCGTTATGCCCGTGAGCGCTATGTCGGGAGCCGTCTCTATCAAGAGGGTGGCGATTCGACATGACTAAGACGGGTGTATCCGGCCAACTGCCTCTGCCTATAA
>JAJYBN010000161.1 GCA_021779005.1 Pseudomonadota bacterium | reverse complement strand
AAAGCGCCCCCTTTTTTTGGTGCGCCCGGCAGGGCGCACTCACTGGGAGGTGCAAGTCCTCTACACACCCGGCAAGGGGAAGTGTTAGCTGAACGGCAAGGGTGCCCTGGGTGACTGGGGATCTCAAGGAAGCTGTAGGCAAAGCGCTGGCTTGACGAACAGGAAGCGGATAGAGGCAGCGTGGCGGGGTGAGCAGGCTAATAGATGCGAAGCCCGATACTTGTACGGAACGCCATGAAGTAGATCCGACAGGCATAAGCGTGAAGGTGAGTGCGTGATACCCGGGGAGAGCTGACGGTCTGGCGCAAGGCTACCGGCGTTGGAAGACGTTGGGAGGGGCCATCAGCAGTCAGCAGAGGTCATAGTAGGTGCGCCGCGCACTGAAGGGCCGAACATGAGAGACCGCAAGTAGGACAACAGACCTCGATGCGAACCGATGAAGCACAAGCCCGCGACAGCGGGACCCGCACGGAAGGTGGTGGCCGGCAGCCGCCATGGGCCGCGACGGGCGCTGAGGTTCGAACGGCGGCTGTTGGGCGAACCAAAGCGGAAGGACCACAGCGGTTGGAAGCGGTGGTCGAACGCGGCAACTTGTGGAAGGCCTACCAGAGGGTAGTGGAGAACAACGGTGCACCGGGCGTCGATGGCGTCACGGTGGCCGAGTTCAAAGACTGGCTGAAGGAGCATTGGCCGACAGTGAGAGCAGCAGTCCTGGCGGGGTGCTATCTACCGCAGGCGGTGCGGGCGGTCGAGATTCCCAAGCCCTCGGGCGGGAGGCGGCTGCTCGGGATACCGACAGTGGTGGACCGGCTGATCCAGCAGGCGCTGCTGCAAGTCTTGCAATCGATCTTCGAGCCCGGATTCTCCGAGTCGAGCTACGGTTTTCGCCCCGGTCGCAACGCACAGCAGGCGGTCAAGGCCGCCCAGGGGTATGTGCGGGCTGGTAAGCGGTGGGTCGTGGACATCGATCTGGAGAAGTTCTTCGACCACGTCAACCACGACATCCTGATGTCGCGGGTGGCGAGGGAGGTGAAGGACGAACGGGTTCTGAAGCTCATCCGCCGCTATCTCGAAGCAGGTCTGATGCGAGAGGGATTGACGCAGCCGCGCACACAAGGCACACCGCAAGGTGGGCCGCTGTCGCCGCTATTGTCGAACATCTTGCTCACGGACCTGGATCGGGAGTTGGAGCGGCGCGGGCATTCATTCTGCCGCTATGCGGATGACTGTAACGTGTACGTGCGCAGTCGCGCAGCAGCGGTCCACGCCATGGCCGAGATCACACGGTTTCTGGAGAAGAGACTGAAGCTCACGGTCAATGGTGAGAAGAGTGCCTGTGCACGGCCGTGGGAACGAACGTTCCTCGGCTACAGCTTCACGTGGCATAAAGAGACGCGGCTGAAGATAGCGCCTAAGAGCCTGAGACGACTGCGCGAGCAGGCACGAGAGTGTCTGCGTGCGGGTCGTGGACGGACTCTGGCCGCGACCATCAGCGAGCTCAATCTACTGCTGCGGGGCTGGATGAGCTACTTCCGGTTGACGGAAGTGAAGAACGTGTTGGAGGAGTTGGACGGTTGGATACGACGCAAGCTGCGCGGCCTGCTTTGGCGGCAGTGGAAACGTGTATTCACCCGCGCCCAAGCTCTGATGAAGCGCGGACTCACGCGAGAGCGAGCGTGGCAGTCGGCGACCAACGGGCGCGGACCCTGGTGGAATGCCGGCGCTAGCCACATGCACCTTGCTTACCCGAAGTCCCACTTCGACCACTTGGGGCTGGTTTCGTTGGTGGATACCTGCCGACGCTTCCAGTGTCTGTCTTGAACCGCCGGATGCGGAACCGCACGTCCGGTGGTGTGGGAGGGCGGCGGGCGTAAGCCCGCCCCCTACCCGATTGGACAGTACGCTAATCTTCAGATTGGTAAAGTATCCATTGACTTAACAGAATATTGACAAGATTCCTGTTTATTTAGAACTAGTAGATCTGCCATAAAAGCGATGGATTTTAATATTAATTTAGTTGAACCCATTCTAGGACAGGCATTTCATTTCCATTATTCTGCAGAGAAAAAAAGCGGCCCGCTCGGGCGGGCCGCAGAAATCAGCGTGCAGTAAGCAAGCATTTTTAATGCATGACTACGGCAATCTTGCTGGCGGCGAGTGTGTTGGTGCTGCTGTCAAATCCGCCTATGGAATAGAAACCCATAACGGTGCCGCCGGCATTTGCCCGGCTGGTCAGGTCAGTGACGAAACCAGCGAAGGTCACGTGTACCTGCACGACGCCATTTTGTAGGATGGCATAACCGCCCAAACTATTGCCGAGGATGGTCGGCGATGCCGGCAGGGTCGTCAAGGCAACGACCACGCCACCACGGCGCAGTTGATCGGTCGATGGGCTGCTGGACAGATTCAGTACGATGCCGGTGGTCGCATCAATGCTGCTGAAGGCCTGATTACTACCGGGCGTAGTCCAGTTGGCACGGACAATGGCATTGGCATTCATATTCGCAAAATCCGCGACACTGGTGGCGGTGAAATCTGGCGGCGCCGAACCGAATGGTGTCACGAAGCCGTAGCTCACCACCGGATCATTGACCGTGAAACTGCTGTCGGACAAGCCATTGAGGGCGATGTCGTAATTAGCTGGATTGCTGTTGGTACCGGTGAAATCGAACAGGCTCACTGGCCGGCCATCGATGGCCTGTGCGTTGACCAGCATGCCGGTGCCCGCGCCGTCAGGTCCGTTGAACGTCGCGTCTAAGCGGGTGTATTTCAGCCCAACAAATCCGTTGCTGGCATCCATGGCAAGTGCGGACGGATCAGGGTTGGTGACCGTACCGAATACCTGTGCACGCTGGCCTACCGAGATATCGGCGACCGTGAATGTTCCGGTGGGATGGCCTTCCTCACGCACCTTGGTGTTGGGGCCGACCGTCACAGCCACATCATCGGCGAAGGTCACGCTTTGGCTACTGCGTATGAGAGTGGCACCACGCAAGGTCACCGTTGTGCCATTAACGGCTGTTATTACGCCTTGGGCTGCGTCCAGGGTGCCACCCGGCACGCTGGAGCCCGCATCCACTTCCGTGGCTACATACTGGTTGGTACTGAAATCATAACTGCCCAGTGCCAGGGTCGCGGTGGTCGTGCCTGCAGCCTGCAGGGCAGATAATCCTGCATTGCCCACGTAACCTTGCTGGTTGATTTCATAAACAGTTGTGCTGGTAGTGTAGACGGTCATGCGTCCGTAAGGTTTACTGCTATTGGCGGGTGTCCAGAAAGGCGCGATGCCGATAGTGTAACTGGATCTTGCGGTATCGACGCTAACCAGCGGGCCACGCAGGCGGATCATGTTGCCGATGTTCGGATTGATTTCAGCATCGAGGAACGGCTGCACCGTCACAGTATCGTTGCTGAGATCCACCTGATTCGAGGCAGCCAGGTTGAAATCCACATCCAGCAGGCGCGGGATGCCGGGCACCACGTGAAGTGCGCCGCTGGCGGTATCCAGATCGATGGTGAGCGTGAGTTTGCCGGTGATGGGATTACCGTTCTGATCCACCGGGGTCACCTGCACTGCATTGCCGTTGTTATCCTCAACCTGGATATCCGCGGTGCTGTAATCCAGAGTGATGCTGCCGCTGACGTAGTTGCCCGGCGGCATGGAAACACCCGTAAGGAATTCGGTGAGATCGCTATATTGGGCGAAGTCCACACTGGTACTCTGTGGCAACATCTGTACCGTGACCCCGTCCGCGCGGATCATGGACAAAGAGCTGATGTTTACTGTGTAGGTCAGAAAATCCCCTGGCGCATCGGACATCCCCACGTACACGCAACCTTCCGGATCCTGAGTCGTCGGATTGGCGCAATCGGTAG
>JAJYBN010000160.1 GCA_021779005.1 Pseudomonadota bacterium | reverse complement strand
TCATCACTCAAGGTGGGAGCCGGATGCGGTAGTACCGCTCGTCCGGATCTGTGGAGGGGGTGTTCAGCAATGGGCATCTCTACTCCAACTGGATAGTGGCTCGATGTTAGTATCTTAACCCACCTATGTGGGCCGGGGTTACTAGAAGGCTTTTAGCTGAAGCGATATAAATGATGGCTAGCCGGGCACCGCGCCAGCCCAATGGCCCCGAAGCCGGCACAATAAAGGCAATCTGTTCATCAAGAAGGTGAATGGCAATCCAAGCGTCAATTGACGAAACAATAAATGGGAGGATTTATGAAACATCTGATTCCAATTATTGGCATGCTTGCAATAGCACTACCTGCGACCGCTGACCACATCAATGTTAAGCCGGGTCTTTGGGAAACAACGATAGTTCAGACCCATGAGAGCGGGATCATCATGCCCGCCTCCGTCAACAATCTGCCAGCTGCGTTACAGGATAAGTATCGTAAAGCCCTGACTGACATACAAACCACACAAAAGCCACGTACTTATAAATATTGTCTGACAGCGAAAGATATTGAGGATATGGAAACCGTAATAAGTAAAGGTAGTGACTCACAATGTAAATCAGTACATGTCCATCATAACGGTAATGTATGGAGCGGTACAGCAGAGTGTTCGAATGATGCTGGTTCTGCAATAATCAACTTTCTGTATCGGGTTGCGGACAGCGGGCACGTCACTGGGACAATAAACGAGAAGATCGACATGGAAGGCCAAACACGCACTGCGGAGAATAAATTGGAATCCCACTGGCTGGGATCGGATTGTGGATCTAATCAATAACTTTTGGATAAGTTATTTTTCAGTTCATAGAGCAGATCCAGCGCCTGTCTGGGCGTAAGGTTCTCTATGTCCAGATTACGCAGTTGTGCCAGCGCCGGATGTTCAGGCGCGAACAGGCCAAATTGAGGTTGCGGTGGACTGCTGGATGGGGTGCTTGCTTGCGGGCGTGATCCGGCTTCCAGGGCGGCGAGCCGGCCACGGGCTTCCGAGATAACTGCCTTCGGGATGCCCGCCAGGGCCGCGACCTGCAGGCCATAACTGCGGTCTGCGGGCCCGTCTTTCACAGTGTGCAGAAACACCAGGCTATGTTGGTGTTCTGTGGCATCCAGATGCACGTTGGCGATGACGGGCACCAGATCCGCTAATGCGGTGATCTCGAAATAGTGGGTGGCGAACAGGGTGAAGGCCTTGAGTTCACGCGCGATATAACTGGCCGCCGCCCATGCCAGCGACATGCCGTCATAGGTGCTGGTACCGCGGCCGATCTCATCCATCAGCACCAGACTCCTGTCGGTGGCGTTGTTGAGGATATTGGCGGTCTCCAGCATTTCCACCATGAACGTGGATCGTCCGCCGGCCAGATCGTCGGAGGCGCCGATGCGCGTGAAGATGCGGTCCAGCGGTCCGAAGACCGCCTTGTTTGCCGGTACATAGCTGCCGATGTGCGCCAGGATCACGATGAGCGCGGCCTGTCGCATGTAGGTGGATTTGCCGCCCATGTTGGGGCCGGTGATGATCAGCATCCGCCGCTGTTCGTTGAGCTCCAGGTCGTTGGGCACGAAAGGGGCATCGAGCACCTGTTCCACCACTGGATGGCGGCCGGCTTCGATGTGCAACAGCGGTGCATCGGTGAGTTGCGGCGCTGCAAGTGACAAGGCATCGGCGCGTTCCGCGAGATTCGCGAGTACATCCAGTTCAGCCAAGGCCGCGGCGGTTTTCTGCAAAACGCCAAGTTGCAGGATGAGTTTGTCCAGCAGCCCTTCATACAGGGCTTTCTCCCGCGCCAGCGCCTGTTCACGTGCCGACAGCACCTTGTCCTCGAAGCCCTTTAGTTCCGGCGTGACATAGCGCTCCGCGCCTTTCAATGTCTGACGGCGCATGTAGTCGGCAGGCACCTTGTCTGCCTGCGCGCGTGTGACCTCGATGTAATAGCCATGCACGCGGTTATAGTTGACGCGCAGCGTGGTGATGCCGCTGCGTTCACGTTCGCGAAGCTCCAGGTCGGCCAGATACTGATCAGCGTGTCCGCTGAGTTTACGCAACTCATCGAGCTCGGCATCGTAACCCTCCGCCAGCACGCCGCCATCGCGGATGAGCGGCGGCGGCGTCTCGAGCAGGGCTTTTTGCAGCAGTGCATGTGTCGCCGAATGCTCGCCAGCATCCATTGACAGTCGCTGGATCAGCGGTGAATCCAGCGCCCGCAGTTGTGCTTGCAGGACCGGCAGTTCACCGAGCGCGTAGCGCAGCTGCGCAAGATCCCGCGGACGGGCCGATTTCAGCGCTACGCGCGCCAGGATACGCTCGATGTCGCCGATGCCGCCGAGCGTTTCGCACAAGGCTTCATAGCGCCGGTCCTCCAAGCAGACCGCGAGTGCGTGATAACGCTGGCGCAGCAGTGCGTGATCCCGGAGCGGCCGGCTCAGCCAGCGGCGCAGCAGGCGCGAACCCATGGCAGTGACGCAGCAGTCCATGATGCCCGCCAATGTATGTTGCGGCTGATTGCCGAAACTGGCTTCAAGTTCCAGATTGCGCAGGGTGATGGCGTCGAGGATCAGTGCCTCATCGCGCCGCTCCACCACCAAGCCATGGATGTGTGGAAGCGCCGTACGCTGGGTCTCTTGCACGTACAGCAACAAGGCACCGGCGGCGGAGATCGCGATCGCCAGATCATCCACGCCGAAACCCGAGAGCCCTCGGGTTTTGAATTGCGCAGTTAACAGACGCGTGGCGCTGGCCAGATCAAAATGCCAGGGTGGACGTGGCCGTGCACCGCTACGTTTCACGAGTGAACCCGGCAACACACTGTCCTCTGCCAGCAGCAATTCTGCTGGCTGCAGGCGTTCCACTTCAGTTAACAACGCATCCTGACCCTCCACTTCCAGCACCGTGAAACGGCCGCTGCCGATATCCAGTGCTGCCAGGCCATAGCGCATACCGGCCGCGTGTACTGCGACCAGAAGATTTTCACGGCGTTCCTCCAGCAGGGCTTCGTCGGTGACCGTCCCGGGGGTGATGATGCGTACCACCGCGCGCTCCACGGGCCCTTTCGCAGCTGCCGGATCACCGATCTGCTCGCAGATGGCGACGGATTCGCCGAGTTTCACCAGTCTGGCGAGATAGCTTTCCGCCGCGTGATAGGGCACGCCCGCCATGGGGATGGGCTGGCCGGCGGATTGGCCACGCTGGGTCAGAGTGATGTCCAGCAGGCGCGCCGCGCGGCGCGCATCATCATAGAAAAGTTCGTAGAAATCGCCCATGCGGTAGAACACCAGGATATCCGGGTGCTCAGCCTTGACCCGCAGGTACTGGCGCATGACCGGCGTGTGGTCGCGATGGGGTTGGTCGTGCTCGTCGTTCATGTGATGCCCGGAGTTGAAGGGGGGATGCTAGTGACCGTGAGCGGCGATGGCAAGCAGTGCTACCCTGTATATATGCGCAAAGCGACGATCCCCAGCACCGAAACCAGTGATACCGCGCTGGCGGCACTTGCTGCCAGCCTCGCTGGAAAAATACTGGAACATGAACTCAAGCTGGCGTCCGCGGAATCATGTACCGGCGGCTGGATTGCCAAATGCCTCACCGACATATCCGGCAGTTCCGAGTGGTTCGAGCGCGGCTTCGTTACTTATAGCAATAGCGCCAAGATGACCATGCTGGGCGTGAGTGCCGATACCCTGGCTTCCCATGGAGCGGTTTCCGAGGAAAGTGTGCGTGAGATGGCCGCAGGTGCAGTCCGACACAGCCAGGCACAGGTGGCGGTGGCGGTCAGCGGTGTCGCTGGACCTACGGGCGGCAGTTCCGAAAAACCCGTCGGGACCGTGTGGATCGCATGGTCCTGGCCGGACCGCAGTGTCAGCGCGAAACGTTTTCAATTTGGCGGTAAC
>JAJYBN010000159.1 GCA_021779005.1 Pseudomonadota bacterium | reverse complement strand
ACTCCCGCTCCTCCTCTCGCCGTCTTTCCCCCCGATCCCTTCATCTCTTCGCGTCCCACCTCTTCCCCCCTCGTCGCAGCACCTCTGATAGATCCTGCCTATCTGAGTGATCCGCATGATCTGGAGGTGCTGGTACGCGGTTTCAAACTGGCGCGGCGTATCCTCGCAGCCCCGGCATTCGATCCCTATCGCGGCCGGGAGCTGTTCAGTGCGGGCGCGGTCAGCGATGCAGATATCTGTGCATTGATCCGCGCCCGAGCAGAGACCATATATCATCCGGTGGGTACCTGTCGCATGGGCCGGGATGATGCCGCAGTGGTGGATGCCGCACTCACAGTACGCGGTGTCGAAGGCCTGCGGGTCGTGGATGCATCAGTGATGCCCGCACTCATCGGCGGCAACACCAATGCACCCACCATGATGATCGCCGAGAAGGCCGCCGATATGATCCGCAGCCAATCCGCAGCCGCAACATCCCGATGAGGACCTTGGGGCTCATCGGCGGCATGAGTTGGGAATCGACTGCCCATTACTATGCGCGTATCAATCAACTGGTGGCGCAGCGGCTCGGTGGCCTGCATTCGGCCCGGTTGTCGCTCTACAGTTTAGATTTCGAAGTCTTGCACAAGATGCAGCATGCGGATGACTGGCGAGGTGCAGCAGGACTGCTGATAACTGCTGTCCAGTGTCTGGAGCGGGCCGGCGCGGAAGGGTTGGTCATCTGCACCAATACCATGCACAAGGTGGCGCCTGAGATCGAGGCGGCCGTTAAGCTGCCGTTGATCCACATCGTCGATGCCACGGCGGATGCGATTAAACATGCGGGACTCGAGACAGTCGCATTATTGGGTACACGCTTCACCATGGAACAGGACTTTTACAAGCAGCGGCTGGAGCAGCGTCATGGGTTGCGGGTCATCATCCCGGATGAGGATGAACGCCATGCCCTGCACCGCATTATCTTCATGGAGCTGTGCAAGGGTGAAGTGCGGCCGGATTCCAGAAGATTATTCCTGGCGGTCATCACACGTCTTGCCGCAGCCGGTGCTCAGGGCGCAATACTCGGCTGCACTGAATTTAGCCTGTTCGGGGTGCAGGATCTACCTGGAATAGTACTGTTTGATACTACCGAGCTTCATGCGCGCACAGCCGTGGACTGGTCACTGGACGGCCATCATGCATTGCTTGCGGAACAGAAGCATATCTAAAGCCGGATGAAATAAGTTGTCGGTGATCCGGAGCGCAGTGATGGCAGGCTTCAGTCAATATGCGGTCAGGTATGTAAATGGCTATAGCTGTCCTACTGCTGCAGTAGGCCGCTGGTTCTTGAGCCAGCGTTCGAACTCACGCACCGGCAGGGGCTTGCTGATGAGGTAGCCCTGGTAACCATGGCAGCCCAGCGTTGCCAGTGCATGCCGCTGGGCCTCAGTCTCCACCCCCTCGGCGATCACGTACAGACCCATGTTGTGGGCCATGGCGATGATGGTGCTGATGAACTGGTCGGGAGGGTCGAGACGCATCTCGCTGATGAAGATCCTGTCGATCTTGAGTTCATGCAGCGGCAGTTTCTTGAGTGACGCCAGCGCCGAATAGCCGGAACCGAAGTCGTCGATGGAGAAGCGTACCCCGATTGCGCTCAGCTCGCGGATGGTATTCGCCACCTCCTCGATGTCCTGCAGTACCGCATTCTCGGTGATCTCCAGGGTCAGGCGCGAGGGATTGACGCCCGCCAGTTCGATGGCGCGGTTCACCTTGGGGGCAAAACCGGCGGTGGCGAGCTGCCAGGGACTGACGTTGATGGCTAGGCGCGGCGGTGTCGGCAGTTTCGCCTGGTTCCATTTGCGGATGTAGGTACAGACGTTGCTGAGTACATAGTCGCCGATGACGTGGATCAGCCCGGTCTCTTCGGCCACGCTGATGAAATGCCGCGGCTCCATGAGGCCGTATTCGGGGTGACTCCAGCGCAGCAGCGCCTCGGCACCGATGAGATCGCCGTTCATGTTCAGCTGCGGCTGGAAGAAGATCTTGAGTTCGCGTTTATCCAGTGCCGTGCGCAGACCTTTCTCGACCACCAGCCTTAAGCCCGCATCCTCCTGCATCTGCGCGGCGAACACCGCGGCGGTGTTGCGCCCGGCGGCCTTGGCGCTGTACAGGGCCAGGTCCGCCTGGCGGAACAGGCCGGTGACATCGGCCTTTTCGTTGGGAAACAGCGTGACCCCGATGCTGGTGCCCACCACCAGTTCATGGTGGTTGATTATGAATGGCTGGATCAGGCTGTCGCGCAACACTTCCGCAGCCCGCAGGGCCGTGGCTTCCGCTTCATGACGATCACTGCCCAGGTTGCCCATGACCACGGCGAACTCGTCGCCCCCCAGCCGGCTCACGCAGCGGCTTTCGGGCAGGGCATTGCGCAGGCGCTCGGCGATCTGCTGCAGGAGTTTGTCGCCCACCTGGTGGCCGAGGGAGTCGTTGATGGTCTTGAAATGGTCCAGATCCAGGAACACGATGGCTCCCAGCTGGCCGGTATTGTGATGATGTTTGAGCGCGCCATTGAGAATCTCGCGCAGCAGGCGCCGGTTCGGCAGGTCCGTGAGGTAATCGTGGTAGGCCATGTGGTGCAGCCGGTTCTCGACATGCCGGCGGCGCTCGGTCTCCGTTTGTAGCGCACTCAAACTTTCCTCCAGTTCGATCGTGCGCCGCCGCATCTCCCGCAGCAGGGCGAAGCTCATGATCAGTACCAGCGCCAAGAACACGAATTGGCCTACAGGTATATATTCAACACCCGATACCCCGTAGTATCGATCGCGAATTACGGCGGCCAGTTGGATTAGCAAATAAGTCGCGAGCGGAATCGCCTTGTACCGCAAACCTGAGCGCCACATAACCTGGCAGCGCCATAAAGCCCATATATAGATGATGTAAGAGGCTCCGAAGTAGAATGATAATAACTTGCCAGGTGTGGCTGAAAGATCGCTAACGGTTTCACCCCAAGGGAATACGATGGGATCGCCCAGACTATAGTTGTAATAGAACAGAGTTCCATTTGAATAAATGTGGACAATAATAAATATTACATATACCAAAGCGCTTGCGATTAACCATAGCATGAGCTTCCGCGAGTCCATGCGCGTGTAGGTTCCTATAAACCAGATTGCTGCCGGATAGATGAAACAGGTCAAAAGGAACCTCAATTGCAAAATCTTGCCTAACACCTCCGGGGGGTGCATTGAGTAAAAGTCCGGAGTCAACGCGATGTAGACACTAATCAGCAAGGCTAGGAGGCCAAACTCAATGAATGCCGGTTGCTTTTTGAGGTATAGGGCAGCCGTGGTGAAGAAAACACCCACATACAGTGAGACGCCTGCTGTCAGCCAGATTGCCGGTATAAACAGATGCATCGTTGGCCCGTAGTTCCACGGCGGCTATGGGTGCGCCAATTGATAGGTTCAATCCTACGCGAAACCCGCCGTTGCTGCACAGGCACTGCACAAAGTGTCATAGGTATATGGGTTTATAAAACGTAGGGCTGGTTGCAACTGGGCTGGGCCGATCGCCATAGTGTTAAATTTCTATAGCATCATGATGGGGGGGTGAGATAGGCTGTTATGCCTGCAATGTAAATCACCGGTCAGTTACGGAAGTTATGTAAAAGAACAGGCGGAATTGCGGCAACTACTCCACCTGTTCCCACGATGACCGGGTGCATGATCCGTATTTAGTCAGAAGACGGGGTTGTGGCCAGTACCGTCAGCCAACCGTCAGGGCAGGTTTGCACATACGGGTAGTAGCTGCCGGATGACGGGCAGAAATACCAAAAGGCTGTGGCTGGCGACGGTGCGGTCGGGAGTGCCTGTATCATTACGGTCGGCGGTTGCGGTATGTGCGCGGGAAGTGTGACGTTATAGATGAGTAAAGCGAT
>JAJYBN010000158.1 GCA_021779005.1 Pseudomonadota bacterium | reverse complement strand
CACCCTGAGCTTGTGTTCCACGGCCAGGGCCATCACTGGCTATATCTCGACTGTCATCGGCTGTCCCTACGAGGGTGCCATCAAGCCCGAAGCGGTAGCCCGCATCGCCAATCAGCTTATCGCAATGGGTTGCTATGAGATCTCGCTGGGTGACACCATCGGCGTAGCTACGCCTCTCAAGGCGCAACGCATGCTGGCGGCGGTCACTGCCGAAGTACCGATACAGAAACTGGCGGTGCATTTCCACGATACCTATGGACAGGCGCTGGCCAACATCCACGCCTGCCTCGAGCTTGGCGTGAGCGTGGTGGACAGCTCCATCTCGGGTCTCGGCGGCTGTCCCTACGCCAAAGGCGCCACCGGCAACGTCGCCACCGAGGATGTGCTGTTCATGCTCACTGGCATGGGCATTGAAACCGGCGTGGACATGGCTAAACTGCTGGCAGCCGGGCATTTCATCAGTGCAGCCCTGGCGCGACAGCCGGAGAGCAAGCTGGGAAGCATCCCCGCGGATTCCCTCCGCGATGCACGCACACTGGAAAAAAGAAAATGAACAAAATCCGCGTCGGCATCCTGTTCGGCGGCAAATCGGCAGAGCACGAGATCTCACTGCTGTCTGCCAAGAACGTGATCGACGCGCTCGATAAAAATAAATATGAAGCGGTGCTAATCGGCATCGACAAGAGCGGCCGCTGGCTGATGGGCGAACCATCCCGTTTTCTGCTCAACACCAGCGATCCGAAACTCATCGCCATCAACAAGGCCGACAGCAAGTTCGTGGCACTGGTGCCCCAGAGCCAAGGCCGTCTCACCAGCCTGGGCGCTGGCCCTCTGGATAAGACGGTGGATGTGGTATTCCCCATCTCTCACGGACCGCTGGGCGAGGACGGCACCATCCAGGGCCTGCTGAAACTCGCCAACGTGCCGTTCGTAGGCGCCGGCGTACTGGGTTCCGCCGTGGGCATGGACAAGGACGTGATGAAACGCCTGTTGCGGGACGCAGGCATCCCAGTGCCGAAGTTCCTAGTCTTCAGTCACGGTGATAAACCCAGCTTCAATGTCATGACCCAGACGCTGGGCCTGCCGGTATTCGTGAAGCCGGCCAATCTCGGCTCCTCCGTCGGCATCAGCAAGGCCAAGGACGAGGCCGGTTTTCGCAAAGCAGTGCAGATCGCCTACCGCTACGACACCAAGATACTCATCGAGGAAGCCATCCAGGGTCGCGAGATCGAATGTGCAGTGCTGGGCAATGACCGTCCCGTGGCCTCGGTACCGGGCGAGATCATCCCCAGCCACGAATTCTACGATTACGAAGCCAAGTACGTGGATGAGAACGGCGCACGGCTGGAGGCACCGGCGCAACTCCCGCCGGAAACCGTCGCCCGCGTACAGGATCTGGCCGTCCAAACATTCAGGACGCTCAACTGCGAAGGCATGGGGCGCATAGATATGTTCCTGAAGGCGGACGGCACGCTGCTGGTGAATGAGATCAACACCATTCCCGGCTTCACCAAGATCAGCATGTACCCGCGCCTCTGGGGCCTGTCAGGCATCAGCTATACGCAACTCATCGATAAGCTCATTGAACTTGCCATGCAGCGCTTCCAGCGGGAACAGGACCTGAAGACTTCATACGATTTATGATCAGATCCCCGAGCACTCGATGGGGTGAAGCAGATTAGCCGAAGCTCAGCATTGGCCCGCTGAACGGGTGCCTAAGAATGGGCACCCTGGAGTTACGGTGGTAGGGAGCAACACATGGAACAGGCGAAGATGAGGATGCGTATAATTCTCTGGATCACCCGCTGAATGCATGGAAACCGAATGACCAAACTTGTCCTCCTCCGCCACGGTCTGAGCCAATGGAACAAGGAAAACCGCTTCACCGGCTGGACCGACGTGGATCTGGCCCCGGATGGCGTGGCCGAAGCGCATCAAGCTGCGCGCCTGTTAAAGACTGCGGGTTTTGTGTTCGATACCGCCTACACCTCGGTACTCAAGCGCGCCATCCGCACCTTGTGGATCGTACAGGACGACATGGATCTCATGTGGATACCGTCGCATAACCACTGGCGGCTGAATGAACGTCATTACGGCGCGCTCCAGGGACTGAACAAGGCGGAGACCGCGCAGAAGTTTGGCGAACAACAAGTACAGATATGGCGGCGCAGTTACGATATCCCGCCGCCGCCGCTTACGAAGAAGGACCCGCGCTACCCGCGGCATGATCCACGCTATGCGAGCCTGAAGTTGAAAGAACTGCCTGCCACCGAAAGCCTCAAGGATACGGTGGCGCGCTTCCTGCCTTACTACAAGACCAAGATAGTGCCGGCCCTGAAGCGCGGTGAGCGCATCCTCATCGTGGCCCACGGCAATTCGCTGCGGGCCCTAGTGAAATACCTAGACAGGATCAGCGACCAGGACATCGTGCATCTCAACATCCCCACCGGCAGCCCGCTGGTGTATGAGTTCGACCGTGACCTTAACCCGAAACGCCACTATTACCTGGGTGATGCCGACAAAATCGCGGCGGCGGCTCAAGCGGTCGCCAACCAGGGCAAGAATAAATAGTCATCCACACATCTAAAGGAAACCGGCAGTCATGAAGTTCGAAAAGCTCAACGCCATCGTGTCCGGCGGAGTCTCCGGCCTGGGGCTCGCCACCTGCGAACGCATCCTCAAGGCTGGCGGCAAGGTCGCGATGCTGGACGTGAACGAACAGCAGGGTATGGAAGCCGCCAAAAAACTCGGCGCCAATGCGCTGTTTATTAAGACCGACGTATCTTTGGAGAAAGGCGTGAACGCGGCGGTGGAGAAAGCCAAGGCCGCCTTCGGCAGCCTGCAGCTGGCGGTGAGCTGCGCCGGCATCCTGGGCGCGGGCCGCACCCTCGGCCGGGAAGGCCCCATGGCCACGGATTTCTTCGCCAAAGTCATCTATGTGAACCTCGTCGGCAACTTCAACCTCATCAAGGCAGCCGCCGACCTCATGCAGCACAATGCCCCCAACGCCGATGGCGAACGTGGCGTGATCGTGAACACCGCATCGGTAGCAGCCTTCGAGGGACAGATCGGCCAGGCCGCCTACTCCGCTTCCAAGGGCGGCGTGGTCGGCATGACCCTGCCGATCGCACGCGAGTTCGCGCGCTTCGGCATCCGTGTCATGACCATCGCACCCGGCATCTTCTGGACCCCGATGATGGCCGGCATGTCGGAAGAAGTGCAGAAATCCCTGGGCGCGCAGGTGCCCTTCCCCTCGCGCCTCGGCAAACCCGAGGAATATGCACAGCTGGTGCAGCAGATCTGCGAGAGCGTGATGCTGAACGGCACCACCATCCGCCTGGATGGCGCCATCCGCATGCAGCCAAAATAATTGAGAAGCGCATCCGCGCTTCTCATGCCCCCCTCGACCCTTGCGGGAGAGGGAGTAAGTTACTGAATATGATCGAGCAATGGAAAGCAAAATGTCTAACGATATCCACAGAGATGTTATGCAATACGACGTGGTGGTGGTAGGGGCCGGACCTGCCGGTCTCGCCTGCGCCATCCGCCTGAAGCAATTGAAACCCGAGAGCCGTGTCTGCCTGCTGGAGAAAGGCCCGACGGTGGGTGCGCATATCCTTTCCGGTTGCGTGATGGAACCAGCGCCGCTGGATGAACTGCTTCCCGACTGGCACAAGACACCGCCGGCCATCTGCGTGCCGGCGACCAAGGACGAATTCGTACTGCTCACCAAGACCGGGCGCGTGCGCTTGCCGCGGCCACCGCAGATGAAGAACCACGGTAATTTCATTATCTCACTGGGCAGCCTGTGCGCCTGGCTGGCCAGGAAGCGGTTGGGCGCCTCGCCGAACAGATAGCCCGGCGCGCTGTAGCGCTCGTCCCAGAACGGCGTGATGGCGCCGCTGCCGCCGTGCGTGCCGCTCATTT
>JAJYBN010000157.1 GCA_021779005.1 Pseudomonadota bacterium | reverse complement strand
TGTTGCCCGCATTCCCGATGTGGATATTGCCGTTGGCGTAGGGCGGTCCGTCCAGCAAGATGAACTTCGGCTTGCCGGCGCGCGCGGCGCGTATCAACCGATACACGTCCTGCTCCTGCCAGTGTTTCAGCAGTTCCGGTTCGCGCGCCGGCAGATTCGCCTTCATGGGGAAGGCGGTGCGCGGCAGATTCAGTGTGTCTTTGTAATTGCTCACTGTTATACCTGTTCAGAATTCATTCATGTTTCTTCAGTCCATACCTTTCTGTTTCAGCCAGGCACGCGCGGCACCCACATCCCGCGCCATCTGCGCCTTGAGGGCCTCCATATTTTCGAACCGGGCGTCGCTACGCAACTGGTGCAGCAGTTCCACTTGCAGGCGCTGTCCGTACAGTTCGCCGCTGAAATCGAACACAAACACTTCCAGCATCTCCCGTTGGCCGTTCACTGCTGGTCGGCTGCCCACATAGGCAGCGCCGTAGCGTGATACCCCGCCGATACCGTGCACCGCGGCCACGAAGATCCCGTGTACCGGCGAGACCTTTCGCTTGAGCGGGATATTCGCCGTCGGGTATCCCAGGGTATGCCCGAGCTGGTCGCCATAGATCACGCGCCCACTCACTGAAAAAGGCACACCCAGAAGCGCGGCTGCAGTTTCCAGCTCACCCGCCGCTAGGTGCTCCCGGATGCGCGAGCTGCTCACCCGTTCTCCCGCTACACTCAGGGTGCGCGCTGCCTGCACTTCGAAACCATAGGCCTCACCGGCCGTCTTGAGCTTGGCGAAATCGCCGGCCCGATCGCGGCCAAAACGAAAATCATCGCCCACCACCAGATGCCGTATGCCCAGATCGTGGATCAGGACACGCTCGATGAACACCTCAGCCGGCATCTCCGCCAGCGTCCGATCGAACCGCAGACACACGATCCTGTCGACTCCACATTCCGACAGCGCTGCCCACTTCTCGCAAAAACTCATGAGACGCGCTGGGGGTTCAGCCGCAGCGAAATATTCCTGGGGCGTGGGCTCGAACACCACTACTGTCGCCTGCAGCGCGCGCTCACGGGCATGGCCTACCAGCTGCTTCAGTACATGCTGGTGACCCAGATGCACGCCGTCATAATTGCCGATGCTGGCGGCACAGCCGCGATGCCGCGGTTTCAGATCGCCCAGTCCGCGTATCAACTCCATGCCCGGCGCCCGTGATTATATATAAGGAGTGTACCCATCTAGGTGACTTGCACCCGCCGCAGATGCCGCAGGCGAAAACCGCATATATATAGCATCAGGAAATACACCAGCATCGCTGTCATGATCCAGAAAGCCAGCCACAGACCGCGGTGCACGGCGTCGCGGCCCAGCCAAACATCCAGGTTGCCGACGCCCAGCCATAAGATCCCCCCCATGACCAGGTTGGCGATTAGCACCCGCCAGAACAATGGCTGCCAGCCAGGTGCCGGAGTGTAGACACCCAAACGCCGCAATCCGCGGTACAGCAGCCCGGCGTTGATGAACGCCGCCAGCGACGTGGCCAGCGCCAGTCCCGCATGCGGTGCACTGGCGCCGCTCATGGCCCAGGGTATGGTGATCATGATGTTCAACACGATGTTGGCGATCACCGAAATCACGCCGATCTTGACCGGCGTGCGCGTATCCTGGCGCGCATAAAATCCTGGCGCGAACACTTTCACCAGCGTGAAACCCAACAGACCGAACGCATAGGCGGACAGGCTGGCTGTGGCCATGCGTGCGTCCTGCGTATTGAACTGGCCATAATGGAACAGGGTCACCAGCAACGGCCCGGACATGCACAGCAGGCCGATGGCTGCGGGCACCACCACCACGGCCGTTAGTCGCAGCGCCCAATCCAGAGTCGCTGAGAAACCGGCGTCGGACTTTGCAGCAAAATGCTGCGCCATGTTCGGCAGGATCACGGTACCGAGCGCGATGGAGAACACCCCCAGCGGAAATTCCATGAGGCGGTCGGAATAATACAGCCAGCTGATGCTGCCGGTGGCCAGGAACGATGCGATCACCGTATCCACCACCAGATTGATCTGCGACACCGATGAACCGAACAACGCCGGCAGCATGAGCTTCATGATGCGCTTTACAGCTTCGTGGCCCTCCGAGAATCTCGGTCTCGGCATGAGATTAAGGCGGAACAGATATGGCACTTGGAACAGTAGTTGCAACACGCCGGCGATGAATACACCCCAGGCCAGGGCCATGCCGGGATTGGCGAGATGCGGCGCCAGCCAGATGGCAGCGGCGATCATCACTATATTCAGGATCACCGGCGTAAAAGCCGGCACACCGAACTTGCCATAGGTATTGAGGATGCCGCCGGCGAACGCCGTCAGTGAGATGAACATCAGATAGGGAAACGTCACCCGCACCATGGCGACCGTGAGGTCATACTTGCTCTGGTTGACGCTGAAACCGGGCGCGAAGATCCACACCAGCACCGGCGCGGCGATCACACCGATGACGGTGATCCCGACCAGCACCAGCCCCAGGGTGCCGGCCACCCGGTCCGCCAGTTCCTGAACCTCATGGTGCTCGCGCGTGGTCTTGTATTCCGAGATCACCGGCACGAAGGCCAGCGAGAAGGCACCTTCGCCGAAGGTGCGGCGCATGAAGTTGGGGATCTTGAAGGCCACGAAGAAAGCGTCCATGACGGTGCCGGCGCCGAAGTAGCGCGCTAGCACCATGTCCCGGGCGAAGCCCAGGATACGCGAGATGAGGGTCATACCTCCCACCAGGGAGGTGGCCTTGAAGAGAGCGCGAGACATGGAGCTGAGATCCTGAAAACCAAGTCATTCAGTGGCCTGCATGATACCGGCCTTCTGCGCACGCTGCCATTGCGAGCAGAGGCAGACACGGCGCCGGATGGCTATGAACATGCGCCGGTCCGCATGCGGTTGCGTTGCACCGTCCGGCACAAATCCGTATAGTACGCACCCTTTCCAGCCGCCTTCGAGGCGGTCAAACGGCAGCTTCAGGAGTCTGTACCTTGGCCAATACCAAGCAATCCAAGAAACGCGCCCGCCAGTCGGTGGTGCATCGCGAGCACAACGCTGCGCTGCGCTCCATGGTGCGCAGCTACATCAAGAAAGTGACGAAACTCACGGCCGAAGGTAAGAAAAGCGAAGCCGAAGCCGCCTATAAAGAGGCCGTGCCGGTCATCGACCGCATCGCCGATAAGGGCCTGATCCACCACAACAAGGCCGCACGTCACAAGAGCCGCCTCAACGAACGCATCCGCGCACTCAAAGCCTGAGATCCGCGTACTCCATCCAAAGCCGGCCCCAGTGCCGGCTTTTTTATTGCCGCCCGGATTTCAGCATGTCATAGTTGCCGGGTATGCTCCATTAACTTCACTAGCCAGGTGGGCAAGGCCATGAAATCAGGGATGTTGCTATTCACACTGCTGGTCGCGCTGCCGGCAACCGGTATCACCGCTGACACCGACAAGCTTCCTGCGCCACTGCGCGCGGATATCCTGAAGCTCATCGACATGACAGGCGGTGCGCATATGGGGCAGTTGTTTGGCAACGCCATCGCCCAGCAGCTCATCAACAACCTGAAGGCATCCCATCCCGACATCACGCCCAAGGCCTTCACCATCATCAAGGTGGAGACCGGCAATCTGCTGGCGAACCCGGCCATCAATAAACAGCTGGTGGAGATGCTGGTGCCGATCTATGCCAAGTACTACACCGATGCGGATGTACGCCAGATGATCGCTTTCTACAAGACGCCTCTCGGTCAGAAGATCATCCAGAACAATCCCGAGATCGCCCAGGCCAGCATGCGGGATGGCGAACAATGGGGCAAGGACGTGCTGGCTCCGGAACTGGTGAAGCGTATCCGCGCCCGTTTCCAGAAGGAAGGTATCAAGATCGATGAGCCAGCGGACGAATCTCAGCATTAAGCCGGACGCTT
>JAJYBN010000156.1 GCA_021779005.1 Pseudomonadota bacterium | reverse complement strand
TGGATGAAAGCCACCTCGCCAATCCACGCCGCGTATCGGTTGGCCTGGATACCAACCGTCTTTCCATGCTGTTGGCAGTACTGCATCGACACGGCGGCGTCGCCATGTTTGACCGTGACGTGTTCGTGAATGTGGTGGGTGGATTGCGGGTCAACGAAACTGCTGCTGACCTACCGATCCTGCTGGCGGTGTTATCCAGTTTTCGCGATAAGCCATTGCCGAACGACTTGGTGTTATTCGGTGAAGTGGGACTCGCCGGTGAGATACGGCCGGTGTACAACGGTGAAGAGCGCCTGCGGGAGGCCGCCAAGCATGGGTTCAAACGCGCCATCGTGCCGCGCGGCAACGCGCCACAAAAGAAGGTGATCGACGGCATTCAGGTGACGCAGGTGAGTCGGCTCCAGGAAGTTCTAAATGCGATTTAGCAGGTTGTCTAAAAAACAACCTGCGAGACGGGATCTGTATGCCTGCAAACCTGGCGGTCGCGGTATCTTTACTCTCAAAGTGTCTGAAGTGTTAACCGGACGAGCCAATAAATTTGTATGGCTAGTGATTAGCCAGGCCCGGTCTTGGTAAATCGTTCCAGTTGTTCCTCGATACGTGGGTGTATGCGTACGGTTATCACCGCGCTGCCGCTAGTCTGCACGATCTCGAGGGGATAGCCTGCAAGCTTGAGACTGGTGCCTGGTTGCGGGATTGTCTCCAGATATTCGAGTATCAAGCCGTTCAGGGTCTTGGGTCCGGTAGTGGGTAACTGCCACTTCATGATGCGGTTCAGGGCGCGTACGTTGGCGCTGCCGTTCACCAGGTAACTGCCGTCGGTCTCTTTATATATGTCATTCTGTTGGGCAGCTGGATCCGAGGTGAACTCACCTACAATCTCCTCAAGGATGTCTTCCAGTGTCACCAGTCCCTGGATGTCGCCATATTCATCCACCACCAGCCCGATGCGCCGTTTGACTGCCTGGAAATTTAGAAGCTGGCGTTGCAGGGATGTGCCCTCCGGCACGAAGTAAGCTTCCCGAAGGATGCTACGCAGCTGCTCGCGGGTTGGCTCCTGATTCATCAGTAGGTGCAAGAACTCGCGTGCGTGCATGAATCCCAGGACATTGTCTATGCTGCCTTCATATACGGGCAAGCGGGTGTGCTGGCTGGAACGCAGTTGTGCCATGATCTCATTCCAATCTTCATTGATATCAATACCGCTGATCTCGTTGCGCGGCACCATGATGTCTTCGACGGAAATCTTTTCCATATCCAGGATGCTCAGCAGCATGCGTTGATGGCGCTTGGGGATGAGCCCGCCGGCCTCCATCACCACCGTGCGCAATTCCTCCTGGCTCATGGTATTGACGGTCGGAATATTGGCCAATACGCCAAATAGGCGGAGTACACCGTTAGCCATTAGATTAACGATCCACACGACGGGGTAGAGAAACCATAGCAGTGGAGTCAGGATGAAACTTGCCGGAAACGCAAGTTTCTCCGAGTGCAATGCTGCCAGCGTCTTAGGCGCAAGGTCACCGAAGATCAACACCAGCAATACGATTAGCATTGTGGCTATGAATACAGCGCTATCGCCACCGATGCGCAGCGCAATCAAGGTGGCGAGTACAGTAGCGAATGAATTGGCCAGGGTGCTGCCCAGGAGGACGATGCCGATAAACCGGTCTGGGCGTTTCAAGAGGCGTTCCGCCAGTATCGCGCCCTGGTGACCCGTGCGCGCTAGATGCCGCAGACGGTAGCGGTTGAGGGCTATGACGGCGGTCTCGGAACCGGAAAAGAAGGCAGACAGGATCAGCAGGATGATCAGCGCAATCAACAGTACCCAAAGAGGAACATTTGCCAAAGTCCGATCACCCCAGTCAGGACATGAGACCCCAGTGCCGCCCAAGAAGCAGTTCCAGAACCGCTTTGCTGCCGAAGTACGCCAGCATTAGTACCACGAAACCAACCAAAGTCCAGCGGATCGCGGTGCGCCCGCGCCAGCCGAAACGCCATCGTCCCCACAGCAACACTGCAAACACCAGCCACGCCAGTACCGACAGCACGGTTTTATGCACTAAGTGCTGGGCCATGAAGTTATGCACGAAAATGAAGCCTGCGAACAGCGCTAGTGTCAGCAGGATGAAGCCGGCGATGATGAGCTGGAACAGGAAACGTTCCATGAGCTGCAAAGGTGGCAAAGTACTCCATACGCCGCCCGGCATGCGTTGCCGCAGACGTCGCTCCTGTAACGCCATCAGGATTGCCTGCAGCGCGGCCACCGCCAGCAGGCTATAGGCTATCAATGACAATACGATGTGTGCATCCAGGGGCCAATCACTCTCGATCACCATGAGACGATCGCTGGGAAATATCTCTGCCAGCAGTATGCTGAGGCCAGCCAGTGGCAACAGCACTACGCCCAGGCTCTCGAAATGCGGTTTGAACAGAGTCGCGAGTGCGACCAGCGCCACCAGCCAGCCGACCAGTGACGCGGTGTTGAAGATACCCAGGTCCATGCTATGCGGCGTGAAGATCAACGCATACAGCAGCAGGGTATGCAGCAGGATGGCCGCCACTACCGCGCTGCCTACAAAACCCTTGCGTTTGCGTACGAACGCCGGTCCGCGCTTGAAGAACGCCAGCAACAGCGCCAGCGCCGCTACGCAGTACAGGATCAGGTCTATAACAGCCAGGCTGGTAAAACGCATAGAAGTTGCCCATGGTGTGCGTGTCTACGGTAGCATCATCGCACAGGCGCTGGCGTTGGGTGAAGCGCCGACTGAATACCACAAGCAATACTTGCATCTCTAAAGACATCCCCACTGGGCTGCGATCCTTGTTTTGATAGTGGGCGTGAGACCCTGTTGCTACAGCCATGTTCAGGTAACTCGCCATTCCGCAGCTGATGTAGGCGCATCCAGGCAGGCTGCAGGAAGTTCAGGCGTTATAATCCGGTTTTGAGCCACGCTGGCGTACATTCATGTTTGAAGTCTTGAGCGAACGCCTGACACGCACACTCGACCGACTGCGTGGCAGCGGACGGCTAACCGAGAACAATATCCGTGACGCGCTACGCGATGTGCGTATGGCGCTTCTGGAAGCGGATGTGGCACTGCCTGTGGTCAAGCTTTTCATTGAACAGGTGCGTGTGCGGGCATTAGGCAGCGAAGTACTCAAAAGTCTCACGCCCGGTCAGGCATTCATCAAGATCGTGCACGACGAATTGGTGACGGTCATGGCAGGCGGTGGTGTACAGCTTGACCTGAGCGCCCGGCCACCCGCCGTGATCTTGCTGGCTGGCCTGCAGGGCGCCGGAAAAACTACGACGGCGGCGAAGCTGGCGCGATTTTTGCGAACGCAGCTGCATAAGAAGGTAGCAGTGGTGAGTACCGACGTCTATCGGCCTGCGGCACGTGAACAATTGCAAAAACTCGCCGATGAAGTCGGCGTCACGTGTATCACGCCGCAAGCTGATGACCCGGTGAGTATCACCCAATCAGCATTGAATGATGCCCGCAGACAGCTTTGTGATGTGCTGATCGTGGATACCGCCGGCAGGCTGCACGTAGATGATGCGATGATGCAGGAGGTGCAAAGCATACATCGGGCCTCGACGCCAGTGGAAACCCTGTTCGTGGTGGATGCCATGGCCGGCCAGGACGCCGCCAATGCCGCTGCAGCCTTCTGCAGAAGTTTGCCACTCACCGGTATCGTGCTCACCAAGGCCGACGGGGATGCCCGTGGTGGCGCCGCTTTGTCCGTGAAGCAGGTGACCGGCGCACCCATCAAGTTCTTGGGCATCGGCGAAAAAACCACAGCCTTGGAGACCTTCCATGCGGAACGGATGGCTGCGCGCATCCTCGGTATGGGTGATGTGGTGTCACTGGTGGAACAGGCGCATCAAACAGCCGATCATGAGAAGGCTGGTGCGCTCGCCGACAAGCTCAAAAAAGGCAAAGGCTTT
>JAJYBN010000155.1:388-3955 GCA_021779005.1 Pseudomonadota bacterium | reverse complement strand
TGATCCAGTCCCATGCGGTTGAAGGAATTCTCCAGCGCCAGCACGCCCTGGATCTCGTGGGCCTTGATCATGGCGGTGAGTACGTCGTGCAATATCAGTGCGTGCTTGCCACCGGCCAGGTTCTGGCGCGACCGCCAATCGGCCACTGCCAGGATGGCGCCCAAATTATCCGAGGGATGGCCCCACTCGGCCGCCAGCCAGGTATCGTTGAAATCCAGCCAGCGGATCATGGCGCCGATGTTGAACGCCGCTTGCACGGGTTCCAGTTCGAACGAGGTGCCAGGCACGCGCGCGCCCTCCTTGAGTGTGGCACCAGGAACCACCGGGCCCAGCAGCTTGGTGCAGGCCGGGTAGTCGAGCGCCAACATGCCGCAGGCGAGCGTATCCATCAGACAGTAGCACGCAGTCTCATAGGCTTCAGGGCTACTGATCTTGTAATCGAGAACGTAATCGGCGATATCCGTCAGCACTTTCTCAGGTTCGGGTCGCTTGGCGGATTTCATATCTGTGCTGCTCATCAACTGTTCCTTATAGTTTTATTCACCAAGCTGTTTTCGCATGCAAACCGCGCTGGAAGGGCATAGCAACTTGAACTCGGTAGTGGCCGCGATGTCCTGTGGTACGCGTTCACGATTGAGCCGGTGATAACCGCGTGCTGCGAAAAATTTCTCAGCCGTGGTTGTCAATAGATATAAACAATCGACGCCCTGGTTTTTTGCCCGGCATTCAAGTTCGCGCATCAATTGCGCGCCGAGGCCGCGCTTTCGTGCTTCCGGTTTAACCACCAACGAGCGCAACAGAGCGGATTTGCCATAGACCTCCAGCCCAACCGCACCGCTGGTCTCGTCATCATCATGCGCTATCAAGAATCGTGCTTTACTGGAACCTTTAAGATCATCGATAGGCAAGCCAGCTTCTGCAAGCAGACTATGGATAGCAGCGATATCGGTTGTGTCAGCTTCGCCTATGTACATGGAAAGATCAGTAAATCCCGGCCCACACTCACTCCCTCTTGCCAATGGGTACGAATTTCCGGTTCTCTGGCCCGGTGTAATTGGCGCTCGGGCGGATGATCTTGCCATCGGCGCGCTGCTCCATGACGTGTGCACTCCAGCCGGTGATGCGCGCGATCACGAACAGCGGCGTGAACATGGCGGTGGGTACGCCCATCATGTGGTACGAGACTGCCGAGAACCAGTCCAGGTTGGGAAACATGTTCTTGACATCGCGCATGACTGTCTCGAGGCGCTCGGCGACGTCGTACAACTGCATGTCACCGGCTTCTTTCGACAGGTTCTGGGCCATGGTCTTGACCACCTGGTTGCGCGGGTCGCTGATGGTATACACCGGATGCCCGAAGCCGATGATGATCTCCTTGGACTCGAGCCGGCGCCTGATATCCGCTTCTGCCGCGTCGGCAGATTCATAACGGCTCTGGATCTCGTAGGCTACTTCGTTGGCACCACCGTGCTTGGGTCCGCGCAGCGCCCCGATGGCGCCGGTGATGCAGGAATACATGTCGGAGCCGGTGCCGGCGATGACCCGCGCCGTAAAAGTCGAGGCATTGAACTCATGCTCGGCATACAGGATCAGCGAGGTATGCATGGCGCGTACCCAGTCATCCGACGGTTCGCGGCCGTGCAGCATGTGCAGGAAATGCCCACCGATGGAATCGTCTTCGCTCTCCACATCGATCATGCGGCCGTTGTGGCTCCAGTGATACCAGTAACACAGCATTGAGCCCAGCGAAGCCAGCAGGCGATCGGCGATATCACGCGCGCCAGCGGCATTGTGGTCAGGCTGCTCCGGCAGCACACAACCGAGCGCCGACACGCCGCTGCGCATCACGTCCATGGGATGGGCGGAGGCCGGTAATTGTTCCAGCACCGTGCGCACCACTTCCGGCAAACCCCGCAGCTCCTTGAGCTTGGCCTTGTATGCGCGTAATTCGGCGCGGTTGGGCAGCTTGCCATGGATCAGTAGGTACGCCACTTCCTCGAAATCGCATTTGTCGGCGATATCGAGGATGTCATAGCCGCGGTAGTGCAGATCGTTGCCGCTGCGGCCGACGGTGGACAGCGCAGTGTTGCCGGCAGCCACGCCGGACAGGGCCACGGATTTTTTCACCTTGAAGCCTGGATTCGACTCATTCATGGTGGACATCTCCTAAAAATTGCTTGAGTAGAACTGGCGCCGCTATTTCTTGAACAGCTGGTCCAGTTTCTTCTCGTAACTCAGGTAATCCAGCACCGTATAAAGTTCCTGGCGGGTCTGCATCAGGTCCATGACATTTTTCTGGGTGCCATCCTTGCGCAATGCGCTGTACACGGCCTCCGCCGCCTTGCTCATGGCACGGAATGCGGACAACGGATACAGCGCCAGACGCACACCGGCGGTATCCAGCTCACGGGTAGTGAACAGCGGTGTTTTGCCGAACTCGGTGATGTTGGCCAGCACCGGGACTTTCACCGCCTGGGTGAACTGCCGGTATTCATCCAAGGTAGTCAGGGCTTCGGCGAAGATCATGTCGGCGCCCGCCGCCACATATGTCAGCGCACGTTCGATGGCGGCGTTCTGGCCCTCGACCGCGTGCGCATCGGTGCGCGCCATGATGACGAATCTGGAATCACTGCGGCCATCGACCGCGGACCGTATGCGGTCGCACATCTCGGCTGCATCCACCAGTTCCTTGCCGGGACGATGGCCGCAGCGCTTGGCCGCTACCTGGTCCTCGATGTGCAGGCCAGCGGCACCGGCGCGCAGCATGTCCTTCACAGTGCGCTGGATGTTGAAGGCGCTGCCCCAGCCGGTGTCGGCATCCACCAGCAATGGCAATGGCGTAGCGCCGGTGATGCGGCGGATATCTTCACAGACATCATTGCGACTGGTGATGCCCAGATCGGGCAGACCGAAGGATGCGTTGGCGACACCCGCACCGGAAAGATACAGGGCCCGGAAGCCAGCGCGTTCTGCCAGCAGCGCACTGTAGGCATTGATGGCGCCCACCACCTGCAGTGGGCGTTCGGCATCGAGCGCTGACCAGAGCCTGGCGCCGGCAGAAAGGGGCACAGCCATGGACGTCCTTGAGTGTTATTGGCCGGGAGCTGGCTATTTTAGCGGTTTGCAGTGACAGCTGCTAACCGCTGTGCGGGGGTGTTCAAGCAATCTTTACCACGATCCGGCCCCGGTGGTGGCTTTCCATGATCTTCGGAAATGCCATGGGCAGATCATCGAACGGGATCACGCTAGCGGCGATTAGCTTGAGCTTCGGGGGCTTGAGGTCGGTGGCTAGGCGCTGCCAGAGTCTGAGCCGCAGTGTTCTCGGAGTGGCCACGGAATTGATACCCAGGAGATTGATGCCCCTGAGGATGAAAGGCATCACTGTAGTATGCAGTTCGTGGCCACCGGTTAGACCAATGCTGGCGATGCTACCCCACCAACCGGTGGTGCGTGTCAGCCATGCGAGCATCTCGCCGCCCACATTATCGACGGCGCCCTGCCACTGGATGCGTTCCAGCAGCCGGCTGCCATAATCGATATCGCTGCGCAACAGTATCGAACTGGCAC
>JAJYBN010000155.1:0-378 GCA_021779005.1 Pseudomonadota bacterium | reverse complement strand
TCGCCAGCATGTTCACCGCGAGGCTGCCGACGCCGCCGCTGGCGCCGGTGACCACCACCGGCCCGCCTTTGGGATGCAGGCCATTGTGCTCCAGGCGATGGATGGCGAGCGCCGCAGTGAAGCCCGCGGTACCCAGCATCATGGCGCTCAGGGTGGTAAAGCCTTTTGGCAGCGGGATCACCCACTCGCCTTTGACGCGTGCGTATTCCGCATAACCGCCATCGTGGTCTTCACCAAGACCGCAGCCGGTGACCAGCACCTTGTCACCTTTCTTATAACGGCGGTCGGCGGATGAAACCACGTTTCCGGCGATATCGATGCCACCCACCAGCGGGAAGCGCCGCAGGATCTTGCCCTTGCCGGTAGCTGCCAGCGCAT
>JAJYBN010000154.1 GCA_021779005.1 Pseudomonadota bacterium | reverse complement strand
CTCCGACGAGGCCGCCTACATCACCGGCCAGGTGCTCGCCGTGGACGGCGGCCTGGTGATGATGTAGCGATGCCGTTCACCGTCGAGCCCACTGCCATCCCCGAGGTCCGCCTCGTCCGCGGCAGCACCAACCGCGGGGCGTGCGCCAAGAACGACGGGCTGCGCGGCTTGTTCAGCGAATATGGCCTCATCCGCCAGCGCGTGCGGGTGGAAATAGCCTGGCTTATGGCACTGGCGGACACTCCCGGGATCCCAGAGATCAGTTCACTCAGCAATGAATCCCGTTCCCGGCTGAACAAGCTCATGGAGGATTTCGACCTGCCGGCGGCAGCCCGTATCAAGGGCATCGAGACCAATACCAATCACGATGTGAAAGCCGTCGAGTACTACCTGAAGGAGAGCATCCGCGGCAACCCTGAACTGGAACGCGTCAGCGAGTTCCTGCATTTCGCTTGCACTTCAGAGGATATCAACAACCTGGCCTATGCCGTACTGCTGAAAGAGGCCCGCGAAAAGCATCTGCTGCCGTTAACAGACAAATTGAGTGAACGCTTGCGCGGACTGGCGCACCGCTACGCAGAGATGCCCATGTTGTCGCGCACCCATGGGCAGCCGGCTTCACCCACGACCCTTGGTAAAGAACTGGCTAACATGGTTGCGCGCATGCGTCGGCAGCATTCGCAACTGGCTGCAGTGAACATAAGCGGCAAGTTCAACGGCGCCGTAGGCAACTATAACGCCCACTTCGCAGCATATCCGGATCTCGACTGGCAGACTGTGAGCAGAAAACTGGTTGAATCATTTGGGCTTGAGTGGTCCGCCTATACGGTGCAAATCGATCCGCATGACTACATGGCGGAATATTTTGACGCACTGGCACGGTTCAACACCGTGCTTATCGATGCTTGCCGCGATATCTGGGGTTATATATCGCTGGGTTATTTCCGCCAGAAATCGGCCAGTGGCGAAGTGGGATCTTCAACCATGCCACATAAGATAAACCCCATAGATTTTGAGAATGCTGAAGGCAACCTCGGCATTGCCAATGCCTTGTTGCGTCACTTTGCAGAAAAACTGCCGATTTCCCGTTGGCAGCGCGATCTCACGGATTCCACTGTACTGCGCAATATCGGAGTAGCCATCGGCCACAGCCTGATGGCGTACGAATCCTTCCTCAGGGGTTTAAGCAAACTCGAAGCCGATAACGAGCGCATGCTTGCAGATCTTGATGAAAACTGGGAAGTATTGGCAGAGGCCATACAAACTGTCATGCGGCGCTATGCAGTCGAAGCCCCCTATGAGCGGCTCAAGAAGCTGACCCGTGGGAGGCGTATTAACAAGGACGATCTGCAGCGTTTCATCAAGGATCTGGAGATCCCCAATCAGGTTAAGAAGCGGCTACTGGCGCTCACGCCTGCTGATTATATCGGGTTGGCCGCGAGTCTTGCCCGCGAAATCTGATGCAGGAACGCATCGCCTGTCTAGGAGAGCTGACAGACCGGACGTTTCTCAAGCGCTATTGTAAGTACGCTATTTATCTCAAGTCATGAATCCAGATCGCTGTCTATCCCCGGTTATCCATGCCAGCCGTGCTGTTGCGGTGACACCTACATCCGTACATGTAGAATGACCATAGCCAGTCGATATGCAATTTATGAACACGGACACACCTACGGGCCTGAATGATGCCACCGGCAGGATCATCCATGCCAGGACCACTCTCTGTAACATGATGGCCATGAAACTACCGGGCAGATATACATGAACACACGTTCACCGGCTTACCGCGCATTGACTAGTTCCGAAGAAAATCGTGCAGCTGCCCTTGCACTTGCCCAGGGAGCCCATATGAGCTTGGCTATGTTCACACGCGACCTGGAACCAGTCATTTATGATAATCAGGATTTTGTGGCAGCGGTACAGCAGCTAGCACTACGTAGCCGTTACTCGCATATACGCATCCTGGTAGTTGATCCCACCACTGCAATAAAGGACGGGCATCGGCTTATCGAGCTTGGACGGCGGCTCAGCAGTTTCATCGAATTCCGCCGGCCACCACAGGAATACGCCAGTCGCTCCGATTCCTTTATGATAATCGATGAGAACGGCTTGTTATACCGCCCGAAGGCTGATCGTTATGAAGGTTTTTCTGACCCCAATAATGCCTTTGAGGCCCGCACACGTTTACGCGAATTTGATGCCGCCTGGGAACAGTCAGAAACGGAATCAGAATTCAGGCGCCTAGGGCTGTGATTCAATGACGCGTTATTCTCTCTGCAGCTTGAATGGAACAAGGCATTACCAAGCATGACTTGGAATCCACATGTCACTGTGGCCGCGATCGCGCAACAGGATGGCCGCTTCCTCATGGTGGAAGAAGAAGTCCGCGGCAAGCGTGTGATAAACAATCCTGCAGGACATCTGGAAGATACCGAGAGTTTTGTAGGCGCCGTACGGCGTGAGACTTTGGAAGAGACTGGTTGGGAGTTTGAGCCCGAGGCTGTCATCGGCATTTATCTGTGGAAGAACCCGAGCCTGAAAACGACGTTTCTGCGCATCGCTTTCTGTGGTCGCTGTACACGCCACCATCCCGACCGTCCATTGGATAAGGGTATCATTGGGGCTCGCTGGCACACGCGCGCTGAATTGGCTGACAGCAGTCTGAACTTGCGCAGCCCGCTGGTGACGCGTTGCATCGATGACTATCTCGCTGGACGACGTTTTCCTCTCGAGATGCTCACTTACCTCGGGCCGATCGATATCCTTATGAGTGATGCGCGTGCCTGAATCAGTGGTCTCAGCGTAAAATGATGGCATGTCTGCACATACCAATACCCATGTGATCGTCGGCCTATCCGGTGGGGTGGATTCCGCCGTGGCTGCCCTGCTCCTCAAGGAGCAGGGTTATGACGTGGAAGGCCTGTTCATGGATAATTGGGAAGACGATGAAGAGCAACGCAACTGTACCGCCGCAGAAGATTTCCAGGACGCCCACCAGGTTTGCAAGCAACTGGACATCCCACTGCACAAGGTGAATTTCTCTGCCGAATACCGCGAGCGTGTGTTCGGTTACTTTCTCGATGAATATGCGGCCGGGCGTACCCCCAACCCAGATGTTCGTTGCAACAGTGAAATCAAGTTCAAGGTCTTCCTGGAGTACGCCCGGCGCCTGGGCGCAGAACTCATCGCCACCGGCCACTATGCCATGAGTGATAAGAGCCAGGCCGGCATGCGTCTTCTGCGTGCCCGCGATAGCAGCAAGGATCAGAGCTACTTCCTGCACGCCATATCCCAGGAGGCCCTGTGCATGAGCCTGTTCCCGGTCGGGAAACTGCTTAAGCGGGATGTGCGGGCACGCGCCCGAGCAGCCGGTTTCACCAATCATTCCAAGAAAGACAGCACTGGCATCTGTTTCATAGGTGAACGCAACTTCAGCAAATTCCTTGCTAAATATCTGCCGACACAGCCAGGAAATATCGAGACTCCGGATGGCGAAGTGCTGGGGATACACCAAGGGCTTATGTACTATACGCTGGGTCAACGCCAAGGACTCGGTATCGGCGGCCGCAGGGATTCGAGCGGTAAAGCCTGGTATGTGGCAGCCAAGGATCTACCCCGCAATGTGCTGATGGTCGTGCAAGATCATGACCATCCCTTGCTACGACAGCAATCGCTCTCAGCTGATGGACTACATTGGATTTCCGGCTCCCCGCCCGCACCGCAATTCAACTGCACCGCCAAAAGCCGTTACCGCCAGACGGATCAGGCTTGTGTCGTTACTGTCGTGGATGCACAGCACTGCCAGGTGGAATTCGCCCAGCCGCAATGGGCGTTAACGCCGGGACAATACGTGGTCTTTTATGCGGACAATGAATGTCTGGGTGGTGCCGTCATTAATCATGTCGGGTCGTGCACGAACGTCAACATGCCTCCTTCCGTAATGTCTGCGCGCAGCGCTACA
>JAJYBN010000153.1 GCA_021779005.1 Pseudomonadota bacterium | reverse complement strand
CTGGTGTCACCGACGCGTGCGGCTCGCTTGCTGAAAACGATGGCACGCACCGGCGTCTTGCCGATGAGTCTGGTGTCGTACTGGATCACCGCCAGGTTATGCAAGGGATCGACATACATGACGCTGGCGGGAATTTCCAGAGAGCCCGCGAACGTCAAGCGCACATCGCCCATGGCCACCGGCACCGTGTCCCGGTCCACCACCACCAGGCCGCGCGCCGTGTCCACGATGACACCGGTACCGATATAATGGGTGTTGCTCACGCCGTCGATGGGATACGGCATATCGAAATTCACAAATACCAGCGACGGCGCAAGTTTCTGCATGCGTGCGTCATCGTAATGCGGGAAGCTGGCAGTCGCCGGCAACAACGGCGGCGCTGCGGGCGGCGGCGGCAGATCCGTGCATGGCCAGTTGCCGCTGGCGTCGTCCCGGCGACAGCGGTCCGCCGGATACCAGCGCCGGTCGATGCTGATGATGCCCAATATGGAATGGCTGGGATCCGTGAGACTGAAGTAGCGCACGGTCACCTGGCCACGGTCCGGCAGGGTTATCAGCACTTTCTGGAATCCATCCAGATTTTTCACCGGCACGCCGTTGAATTCCGTGATGACGCTGCCACGTCCGATACCGGCAGTGCTGAATACGTAACCGGGGTTGGCCACATACACACCACGCACCGGCACATTGAAGCTATGGGCCTGCTGGTAGGAAAGATCGTTCAAAACCGCGGCGCCGAATTCCAGGTAATCGTCCGGCGTGATGCTGCCCAGATCCTGGACTTTGAGCCGTGCGTTCACCGGCACGCCGCCGCGAACCAGTTTGAGCGTCAGTGTCCTGCCTATCGAAGCGTCAAGTATCGCCTCCAGCGGCATGAATCTGGAAATAGTCCGGCCATCCACTGCAAGGAGAATATCGCCCGCCTGCAGGATGCCATCGGCCGGTCCACCCGGTTGAACCTGATCCACCACCAGCAGGCCACTGGCTTGCGCGTCCTGTTTGCGCAGGCGTGTCTCATCGGCGAGCGGCAGCCCCAGGCGTTCCAATTCATCGTAGTACTGGAAATCGAATACGGTTTGAATAGTGCCACGGGTCACAGGCTCGCCGGCTTGGATTAATTTTAGCGCCCGCACCGCCGGGTCGAGGGGCAGGAAATAACTGGAGGCGGCATCGGTGCGCGCACCAGCGTTGAGCGCGATCGCGTCCCCGTCAATGTCGATCACCGGCGAACCGGAGGAGCCGCCGCTGGTGCCGGAGACCGCCTGCATGTAGAAGGTGTTGAAGTCGTTGTAGCCGCCCGGGCCATAGGCAGGCGCTGGCCGGTCGATGCGCGCCAGCGTGCCGCTCAGGATGGACAACTGCTCACCCGCATCGTTGCCGATAATGCGGATCTCCCTGCCCACGCGTGCGGACTGTGGCGCAAGCTTGAGCGCGCTCGTATGCATGTACTTGAGCGCCTTGGGATCGAAGCGGTAGAAGCCGAAATCGTGCACCGGATCCCGGTAGATGGGCGTCAGCGGCAAGACTTCATGATCCTGGAACACAGCTTCCGCCACCACCGGCCCGGAAGTGACCACGTGGCGGTTGGTGAGGATGATGCCGCGCTCCGCATCCACCACGAAACCTGTGGCCTGCCCGCTCAGGTTCCATTCGGTGTCGAAAGCGCGGGTGGCGTCGACGCGGATGGAGACGATGCCGGGAGAGACTCGCGCTATGGTTTCGGCCCACTGCTGGTCGCTGCCGCCGTTGGCGGCAAACACCGGGGCACTGCATAACAGCAGGAGCAGGGCCGGGAAGCGGGACGGATATGGCATGTGTTAAGACGACAGTTGCTATATAAGGTTGGCTACAGTTTGTGACCGAAGGTCTGCTCGAAGCGCTGCGCAAATTCTGCGTGGCTGAAGTGATGGTTCTGGGTGCCACGGGACGCGATCTTGATGGAGCCCATGAGCGAGGCGATGTTGCCGGTGGTCTCCAGGTCCTTGTCACGCAAGAGGCCGTAGATGAGTCCGGCCCGATAGGCGTCCCCGCAGCCGGTGGGATCGCGTATTTCCTTGGTGGCCACTGCCGGCACGTCGATGCGGCGCTGCTTGCTGTAGATCACTGAGCCCTTGGCGCCCCAAGTGACGAACAGCGCGGCCACCTGGTCGGCGATCGCGTAGGCGCTGAGACCGGTCTTCTGTTCCAGCATCTGGGATTCGTAGTCGTTGAGCGCCACCCAGGTGGACATCCCGATGAATTCCTTGAGCTCTTTGCCGGAAAACAGCGGCAGACCCTGGCCCGGATCGAACAGGAACGGGATGCCGGCATCATAGAACTGGTGTGCATGTTGCAGCATGCCTAACTTGCCATCCGGCGCGATGACGCCGAGGTTCATGCCCTTATCGGTGGGCACGCCTTGCTCATGGGCATGCTGCATGGCGCCGGGGTGGAAAGCCGTGATCTGATTGTTATCGGTGTCAGTGGTGATGAAGGCCTGCGCGGTGTAAGTACCCGGCACTTCCCGGATGTATTCGCGGCTCACGCCCTGCTTATCCATCCAGTCGGCATAGGGTTTGAAATCCTTGCCGACGGTCGCCATCGGGTAGCCTTCACAACCCAACAGCTTCAGGTTATAGGCGATATTGCCGGCGGTGCCGCCGAACTCACGCCGCAGTTCCGGCACCTCGAAGCATACGTTTAAGATATGGATCTTGTCCGGCAGGATATGGTTCTTGAACGGCTCGGTGTACGCCATGATGGTGTCGTAGGCCATAGAACCGCAGATGAGTGCTGGCATGCATCAGATCCTTATGGGTGCTGTGCACTGGGTGCTGTGTGCTGCATCAGCAGCACAGCGTGTCATCAGGCGCAGTACAGTTTTTACGCGAGTGCTTTCAGAGCTTTTTCGTAATCCGGCTCATTGGCAATTTCCGGGACCATCTGTGTATAGATGACCTTGTCGTTGGCATCCAGCACTACCACTGCGCGCGCGGTAATACCCGCCATGGGCCCATCCTGGATGAGCACGCCATAGTCCTGTGCGAATCTCTTGTCACGCATGAGCGACAGCGGCACTACGTTGTCCAGATGCTCGACGCCACAGAAGCGCCCCATAGCAAACGGCAGGTCGGCGGAGATGATCAGGATGACCGTATCCTTGTGGACCTTGGCATGCTCGTTGAATTTCCTGGTGGAAATGGCGCATACCGGTGTGTCCAGGCTTGGCACGATGTTGAGCAGTTTCTTCTTGCCCTTGTAATCTGCCAGCGATACGTCCTTCAGGTCCTTGGCGGTGAGCCTGAATTCCGGCGCCTGGCTGCCGGCTTTCGGCAGCTCGCCGCTGGTGTGCACCGGATTTCCGCGTAATGTGATCTTGGCCATGAGATATCCTCCTGTGATCAACTGATTCATTCAGTAGCCGCTCTCGAACAGTAGAGCAGCCGGTATTGTGGCAATCGCCAGCAGGGATACTTAATTCTTGGTAAGCGCCCACCGGTGGGCACCCGCACATCAGGTGCTTGTCGCCGTAGACATTGTCGACACGACTCACCGGCGGCCAGTACTTCTGCCTGCGCAGTGATGGCAGCGGGTAGGCCGCCTGTTCGCGCGTATATTTATGCGTCCACTCGTTGGCCGAGACCATCGCGGCGGTGTGTGGGGCATGCTTGAGTGGATTATCTTCGCGGTCCAGCTCCCCTGTCTCGACTGCTCGGATCTCATCGCGGATGGTAATCATGGCTTCCACGAAACGGTCCAGCTCCACCTTGGATTCCGATTCGGTGGGTTCCACCATGAGCGTACCCGGCACCGGGAAACTCATGGTTGGTGCATGGAAGCCGTAATCCATGAGGCGCTTGGCCACGTCTTAAACACTGATGCCGCCGCTCTCCTTCATGTGTCGAAGATCGAGGATACATTCATGCGCCACCAGACCGCCAGGCCCGGTGTACAGCACCGGGTAATGGGGCGCGAGCTTCTTCGCCAGATAGTTGGC
>JAJYBN010000005.1:3544-16718 GCA_021779005.1 Pseudomonadota bacterium | reverse complement strand
CCTCGCTGAAAAGACCCACTTCCGAGGTTTCCGCACCGATGCCGAATTTCCCGTGCAGCAGCCGGCCGTGAAACATGTAATGCACTTGGTTGACGTGCGGCACGCTCACGGATGCCAGTGGCGCCAACAGTTTGATCTCCGCCAGCGCTTCCTCTCGGGCCTCGCGCAGTGCCGCTTGTTCCAGGGATTCACCGTTTTCCATGAATCCCGCCGGCAGGGTCCAAAGGCCGGCGCGTGGCTCGATGGAACGCCGGCACAGTAGCACCTGGCCATCCCATTCCGGCACGCAGCCGACCACCAGCTTGGGATTCTGATAGTGGATGGTCCCGCAATGCTCGCAAACGTAACGGGGCAGGTGATCACCGGGCGGGGTTCTCATCACCACCTCGTGACCGCATTGGCCGCAGTATTTCATTTGGTATCGGGATCGAGTGTGGTGCCCGGAGTCGGAATCGAACCGACACTCCTTTGAGGGGAACGGGATTTTGAGTCCCGCGCGTCTACCAGTTCCGCCATCCGGGCAGGGTGTGTGCCTGTGAAAGGCGCAAATTATATCAGGCAGAGCCGCCACGAAGCCTTTGAGAACTATTTCTTACGGGTTTACGATACTCGCCTACATCCGGCGAGGCCGCGCCTGTCAGATGCAGTCCCGAGGACCGGCTTGAGTGGATTACAAGCTCCTGTATGCTTTGACAGCGCCGACAGCTGTTATTTGGAGATATCGGCAAACCCTGGTAAAGCCCCTCGGTCCGGCCAGAATGGGAGATCCACATGCGACGTCGTTACGGGTTGTTGATACCCCTATCTGCTTTCCTGATTGCCGCGGCTCTATATAACGCTGGAGCTTTTTTCTTCGCCGCACGGCTGCCCATGAACATCGCACTGGTGGATGGGCACACCGCGGAGATCAGTCCGCTCGCGGGCACGCCCCTGCCGGAACCGCTCGTGGCCGGCGACCGCATCGAGCTGGGCCAACTGGATGCATCAGCACGTGCTGGCGTGGATATCGCTCTAACTGGAAAGACTTTTCCTGTCGGGCATACCTATGAGTTCAAGATTCGCCGAAATGGCGGGCTGCTTGGGGTACCGGTCACTACTATCAGCACGCCGTCTTCAACGCAGTGGCGTTGGATCGAGGGCACGTCTGTATTCGTAGCATTGCTGCTTGGGGTGATGTCACTGCTGTTGCTCTGGTATGGCCGCAACCGGGCGGCGCGGGGCATGACCCTATGGAGCGTAGGTTATGTGATCGGCATCATGTGCAACACCTTGCCGGTGGACGGAACCCTGGGAGTGGTGTTTCTGCTGATGTCTGATTTGTTCTTCGTGCTGGCCCGGATCGGTTTTTACCTGATGGCGGATTCTCTGGTGGGCACGAGCTTCTCCGCACGCACGCGCATGCTCTTCCACACGGCGTTCATTGTGTTTCTTACTGTTGGTGTCGCCCAGCCTTTGGTCGGGACCGCGATGTTGGCGCTCACAGGCTGGGCGGGGATCATGCTGCCGAAATACTCACTTTTGTTTTCATGGATCTATATCGTTCCGATCGTGATGTTGGTGGTCGGTGCCCGTTACGTGGACGCCCAGCAGCGCATGCGCCTGCGCTGGGTGATGTGGAGTGCGGTCAGTGTACTGATCTCCGTCACCATCACTAACGCCATACCCATGGGTTTCGTGGCTGCCTCAGCCGTTTCGTATATCTCTTTCACATTCGGCAGTTGCGGCTTCATGTACGCGCTGCTGCGGCACCGGGTGGTGGACCTGCACGTTGTCGTGGATCGTGCCCTGGTGTATGGCGGTGTGACCATGCTGGTGGTGGGTATTATTGCGGCCGTCAACAGTCTGGCGCTGCGTGCGACTCTCGGTGTGGGGACCAGTCTGCTGTTGCAGGTGGTGGTGCCGCTGGCCCTGGGCATCGTGCTCGGAAAGGTGCGCACCTATATGGATAAGCTGGTGGAGCGCGTGCTGTTTCGCAAAAAATATCTCGCCGACAAGGCGCTCCGGACCTTCGCACGGCGCTGCGGACATATGCAGGATGTCCCGCATCTTCTGGATGCAGCGGTTAAAGAGATCCAGAAACACACTGGCAGCCCCCGTGTTGTGTTATATGCGGCGGGAGACACAGGATATACCCGCGTCAGTCAATCGCCGGATGCCCGTTATCCCGAAAAACTGCAAGCGGATGATACCGCCATGGTGGCGACCCGCGCCGATCGCCAGGCGATCGATCTGGAGGACCTGGAAAGCGGCCTCGGTAACGATGGTTGTGTGTTTCCCATGATGGTGCTGGGCGTGCTGCGCGGCGTGCTGGTGTGTGCCAACCGTCCCGGGGAGCGTTACGCCGCCGACGATAAGAAGCTGCTCACGCACGTGGCGCGGGATGTAGGTGCGGCCTGGCGTATCCTCAGGGCCCGTGAGAATGAGGAATTCGTGCGCACGGTGGCGCGCGGACAGCTCGATTTAGATGCAGCCAAAGCGCGGGCACAGGCGCTGGAACTCAACTGGGCGGGTGCCTGAGTTACGCCTGGTCAAGCCGGTGTACACACCCCGGTTCTCAGTAGCCCAGCTGAGTAATACCAAGTAAAGCGGGATTAAATGCTGGGTATATGGATTAAGTTCATCTATATATAGAAGAGACTTGTCTATCATCCTGGTTTATTCTGAACGACCAGCACAAAACCACGCTGCTTATGCGCCGCCAGGATTTTTACTACCAACTTCCCAAAGAGCTGATCGCCCAGCACCCGTTGCCGCAGCGTTCCGCTAGCCGCCTGTTGTGCCTGGATGGCACGACTGGCAAGTATCTTGATCGCCGGTTCAGCGACCTGCCTGCACTGCTCACGCCTCGTGATCTGCTGGTATTCAACGACACCCGGGTGATCCCGGCGCGGCTCTTCGGCCGCAAGGACAGCGGCGGGGCGGTGGAACTGCTGGTGGAACGCATCCTGGATGCGAAGCATGCGCTGGTGCTGGCGCGCGCCAGCAAGCCGCTGCGCCCCGGCATGCACATACGCGTAGCGGATACCACGGATGTGATTGTGTTGGGGCACGAAGGCGAAATCATCAAAGTCGAATTTACCGATGCGCTCTTACCGGACTTTCTCTATAAGCACGGACATGTGCCATTGCCACCCTACGTGCAACATGCGGACAGTCCTGAAGACCGGGAGCGTTATCAGACGGTGTATGCAAAAGTGCCTGGAGCGGTGGCCGCGCCCACCGCCGGCCTGCATTTCGATAACGCCATGCTTGAGGAATTGAAACGCGCGGGTGTTGCACGGGCCTGCATCACTTTGCATGTGGGCGCGGGTACGTTCCAGCCGGTGCGTGAGGACGATATCCTCGAACACCACATGCATAGCGAACAGCTATGCGTATCCCCGCAAGTCTGTCAGGCGGTAGCCGATACCCGTGAGCGCGGCGGACGGGTAGTGGCGGTCGGGACTACGGCGGTACGCAGTCTGGAGACGGCCGCCGCTGAGGATGGCGACCTGCGGCCGTTCTCAGGTGAGACCACACTCTTTATATATCCGGGCTATCGGTTCCGGGTGGTGGACGCCATGCTCACCAACTTCCACCTGCCGGAGTCCACGCTGCTGATGCTGGTGGCGGCCTTCGCTGGCCATGAAAACACACTGGCGGCCTACCGCCACGCGGTCGAACAGCGTTACCGTTTCTTCAGTTATGGGGATGCCATGTTCATCACCGCAACGCCGGATATGAGAATGCGCGCATGAAATTCGAATTACTCAAAACCTCCGGCAGCGCACGACGCGGCCGCATGCAATTCAGCCGTGGCACGGTAGAGACGCCGGCCTTCATGCCGGTGGGCACCTACGGCACGGTCAAGGCCATGACGCCGGAGGAGCTGCGCGAGGTGGGCACACAGATCATCCTTGGCAATACTTTCCATCTGATGCTGCGTCCCGGTACCGAGATCATCCGCGCCCACGGGGGACTGCACCGCTTCATGCACTGGGGTGGCCCGATCCTCACCGATTCCGGCGGCTTCCAGGTCTTCAGCCTGGCAGAGCTCAGGAAGATCAGCGAGCAGGGCGTGACTTTCCAGTCGCCGGTGAACGGCGATCCCGTGGTGCTGACCCCGGAGGATTCGATCCGCGTGCAGCATGTACTGGATGCCGACATCATCATGGTGTTCGATGAATGCACCCCCTATCCGGCGGACGAGACCACGGCGCGGGACTCCATGGAGCTCTCGTTGCGTTGGGCACAGCGCTGCAAGCAGGCACATGGTGACAACCCCGCGGCACTCTTTGGCATCGTTCAGGGTGGCATGCACCCGCACTTGCGTGAGGCTTCGATCGTCGGGCTCAAGGACATCGGCTTCGATGGCTATGCGCTGGGGGGCCTGTCCGTGGGCGAGCGCGAGGACGAGCGCCTGCAGGTGCTGGAGACCGTGGGCCCGCACCTGCCGACGGATAAACCCCGTTACCTCATGGGCGTGGGCACGCCCGAAGACATCGTGGAGGCCGTGCATTGTGGTATGGACATGTTCGATTGCGCGCTGCCCACGCGCAATGCCCGCAACGGCCATCTGTTCACCTCCAAGGGCGTGGTGCGCATCCGCAACAGCCGATACCAGTCGGACACGGCGCCGGTCGACGCAGACTGCGGCTGTTATACCTGCAGGAATTACACCCGCGCGTATCTGCGGCATCTGGACAAGTGCGGCGAGATCCTGGCGCCGCGGCTCATGACCTATCACAATCTCTATTACTATCAGGTTCTGATGGCCGAGATTCGCTGCGCGGTGGAGGCCGGCCGGTTCGGTGCGTTCAGGGCGGAATTCCAGGCCCGGCTGCGGAAAATCACGCCGCCTATGCCATAATGCGCCGCCATCGCGGTCAAAAGCCGTGCCGGGCGTTGTAGAATTCGCGCTCGCGCTGGGCTTGCAGGCCCATACCTTATTACAACCTCTAGACTGGATCGGGATTACCCATGAACTTCTTTATCCAAGATGCCTACGCTGCCGGTGAAGCGGCGCCCCCGGGTGACAGCCAGTTCATCACCATCATCATTTTCGTGGTGCTGATCGGATTCTTCTGGTTCTTCCTGATCCGGCCACAGCAGAAGCGCCAGAAGGAGCATCAGAAGATGCTCGCAGCCATCAGTAAGGGCGACGAAGTGGTGACCAACGGCGGTGTGCTGGGGCGCATCAAGGACCTGGACGAACAATTCATCACCCTGGAAGTCGCGCCTGGTGTCGACCAGCGCGTACAGCGGCAGGCCATCAGCGCGGTCATGCCCAAGGGCACTCTCAAGAACCATCTGAAATAATCTTCCCGGATTTTCCAACATGCTGAACCGCTATCCGGCCTGGAAAAATATTACCGTCATCCTGGTGACGGTGCTGGGTATCCTGTTTGCGCTGCCGAATCTGTATGGCGATGATCCAGCGGTACAGATCTCCGAAAACAATGCCACGCTCACAGATGCCACTACCACCCAGGTGGAGCAGGCGTTGGATACCGCCAAACTGCCCTATAAATCTGCGGCGCTCAGCGACAACCGCCTGCTGGTACGTTTTGGCGACACTGATAGCCAGTTGCGCGCCCTGGACGTGGTCAAGAAAGCGCTGGGCGCTGACTACTCGGTGGCTCTGAATCTGGCGCCACGCACGCCCCAGTGGATGCGCGACATCGGACTCAAGCCTATGGCCAAGGGTCTGGACCTGCAGGGCGGGGTGCACTTCCAGCTGCTCATCGATCTGGATGCTGCAGTACAGAACAAACTGCAGCGTGACGCCACCGACATTCGCGGCAGCCTGCGCGAGAAACTTATCCGCTATGAGGATGTGACATTATCCGGTGACGCCATCAATATAACTTTGCGTACGCCGGACGATACCGCCAAGGCCAAGGCGTTCATCAGCAGCCAGTACACGGAATTGACCGTGACGGACGGCCCCCAACCCAACACGCTGGTGGCGCGTTTCAGTCCCAAGGATGTCCAGCAGCTGCGGCAAGTCGCAGTGGAGCAGAACATCACCACCCTGCGTAACCGCGTGAACCAGCTAGGCGTGGCCGAGCCGGTGGTGCAGCAGCAGGGCGGTAACAGCATCGTCGTGGAGTTGCCGGGCGTGCAGGATACGGCCCGCGCCAAGGAGATCCTCGGCGCCACCGCCACTCTGGAATTCCGCCTGGTGGATTACGGCGCCAATGCCGCGCTCGCACAGCAGACCGGGCATATACCCCTGGATGACCAGTTGTTCCCGGACAAGGCCGGCAACCCGGTGCTGCTCAAGCGCGATGTCATCGTCAGTGGCGACCAGCTGGTGGACGCGGTCTCCGGTTACGATCAGGAGAGCGGTACACCGGATGTGAACGTCACGCTGGATTCCGTGGGTGCCGCCAAGATGGGTGAAGTGACCCGCACGAATCTCAGCAAACCCATGGCAGTGCTGTACATCGAGACCAAGACTGAGAACACCACGGTCAACGGCAAGGTCGTGCCGGTACACAAGAAAGTGTATACGGTCATCAATGTGGCCACCATCCGCGGCATCTTCAGCAAACGCTTCCAGATCACCGGACTGCAACAGGAAGAAGCCCAGAACCTGGCGTTGCTATTGCGCGCCGGCTCGCTGGCGGCGCCCATGGACATCGTCGAGGAACGCACCGTGGGCCCGAGCCTCGGCCAGGAGAATATCAAGCAGGGTTTCTATGCAGCGGTGCTGGGCTTCGCCCTGGTGGTGGCGTTCATCGCCCTGTATTACAAGATCTTTGGGGTGATTGCCGACCTGGCAGTGTTCATGAACCTGGTGTTGACGGTGGCTTTGCTGTCATTGATCCAGGCGACCCTGACCTTGCCGGGCATCGCCGGTATCGTGCTGACCCTGGGCATGGGCGTGGACGCCAACGTGCTGATCAACGAACACATCCGTGAAGAAGTGCGCGCCGGCAATTCACCACAGGCCAGCATCCACGCGGGCTATCGCCGTGCCTTCGCCACCATCGTGGACGCCCACGTGACCACACTCACCGCCGCCCTCATGCTGTTCCTGTTCGGTGCCGGTCCGGTGAAAGGGTTCGCTGTGACACTGTCGCTTGGCATCCTCACTTCGCTGTTCACCGCCATCATGGGCACGCGCTCTCTGGTCAACTGGTTCTACGGCGGGCGCAACCTCAAGAAGCTGCCGGTGTAAGGGGAAGCCATCATGGAATTTTTCCACAAAGTCCCGAATATCAATTTCCTCAAGGCCCGCAAGCTGGCCATGGGCATGTCGGTGGTGGTGCTCATCATCGCGGTGGTATCCCTGTTTATAAACAAACTCAATTTTGGTGTGGACTTCACCGGTGGTGTCACTGTGCAGGTCGCCTATCCGCAGCCGGCTGAACTGCGCCAGATACGCGACACCCTGGCGGCCGCCGGCTACAAGGACGCCATTGTGCAGAACTACGGCACGCCAGAAGAAGTACTGATCCGGCTGCAACCCAAACAGGGCGTATCCGACAAGGACACCGGCAGTGCGGTGCTGACAGCGCTGCAGAAAGCATCCTCTTCAGTGAAACTGGAGCAGGTGAATTTCGTGGGCCCGGAAGTGGGCAAGGACCTGGCCACCAAGGGCGCACTGGCATTCTTCCTGACGCTCACCGGCATCCTGCTGTATATCTGGTTCCGCTTCGAATGGCGTCTAGCCCTGGGCGGTGTGGCTGCGACCCTGCATGACGTGGTGTTCACGGTTGGCTTTTTCTCGCTGTTCCATCTGGAGTTCGATCTCAACGTACTGGCGGCGGTGCTGGCGGTCATGGGTTATTCCGTGAATGACACGGTGGTGGTGTTCGACCGCATCCGCGAGGATTTCCGCATCACGCGCAAGGGCACACCCTTCGAGATCATCAACCTGGCGGTGAACCAGACCCTGTCACGGACCATCATCACGTCCGGCGTGACCCTGCTGGTGGTGATCGCGCTGCTGATCCTCGGCGGCCCGGTACTGCACGGATTCTCCGTGGCCCTGTTCGTGGGCATCATCGTTGGCACCTACTCGTCCATCTATATCGCCAGCGCTACGGCGCTGATGCTGGGCGTCAGCAAGAAGGATCTCATGGTGGTCGTGAAGGAAGACCGGAATGTGGATGACATGCCCTGAGAAGGAATTATCCTAGAAATAGATAAGGCGCTACGGCGCCTTATCTATATCTAGGATTCTTTTTCCCTCTCCCCGCGTGTGGGAGAGGGAAGGGTGAGGGGGGCAATCGTCACTCCGGCGCGACCGCCATGGATGGTGGAAGTCCGGGAAATGCAGGAGCACAACCGGGATAACCCGGAATCCAGTATTTATACAACCGTTCGTTCTGAGCGTAGGTGCGAAGCACCGAAGTCGAAGAATGACGACCGGACTGCGGCTGAGCCGCTCGGGAGACGGGGCTTCTGCGCCCCTACGGCAGGTCACTATTCTTTGGCGCAAAGAAAAGTGACAAACGAAACATTCAAGAGCGTTACTAGACGTTCAGCTTCTTCTAGCTGCATCACGCTGCATTGATCAGCGATTTTCACTGTTTCGTTTCAGCCCTGCCAGTCAAATAGGAAGAAGCGAAATAGAGCTTTGTTGTTTTCGGATATATGGTTGAGAATGAGATAGTTAGTTAATGAAACTAACCAAGCATCGGTTTGAATTCTTCCGCCAGCGCCTGATAGATCTTCTCGCCGCCGGCGAGGATGTTGCCGTCATCGGGAAAACCTGGGCTGCCGTCGAAGTGGCCGACGAGGCCGCCGCATTCCTGGATCATGAGCACGCCGGCAGCCATGTCCCAGGGCTTCAGGCCCATCTCCCAGAAGCCATCCATGCGGCCTGCGGCCACGTAGGCCAGGTCCAGCGCTGCGGAACCCGGACGACGTACGCCGGCGGCTTTGCGCACCACCGCTTCGAACATCTGCAGGTAGAGATCCAGGTTGTGTTTCTCGCGGAACGGGAAGCCGGTGCCGATGAGCGCACCCTCCAGGGTCTTCAGGGAAGTGACGCGCATGCGTCTGCCATCCACCTGCGCGCCTTCGCCGCGGCTGGAAGTGAACAACTCCTGGCGCATGGGATCGTAGATGACGCCGTGTTCCAGTCGGCCGCGATGTCTGAGCGCGATGGAGACGCAGAACACCGGGAAACCGTGCAGGAAATTTGTGGTGCCGTCCAGCGGGTCGATGATCCACTGGAATTCATCGTCGCTTCCCTGGGCGCCGCTTTCCTCGGCGAGGATGGCGTGGTCCGGATGGGCCTTGCGGATGGTGCTGATGATCTCGTCTTCGGCCAGCCGATCCACTTGGCTTGCGAAGTCGTTGCGTTCCTTGACCTTGATGGTGAGGCGGTCAATCCGGCCAACATGGCGGATGATGATGTCACCGGCGCGGCGTGCGGCACTGATCGCAATATTCAATAACGGATTCATAAAGCCTCTTCACGAGCGCGGATGAGTGTGGATTCTGGTTAAAGAGCAGGCCGAGTGTGTCGAACAGCACGGCAGGGCGCGTAGAATAGCAGAAGCCGCATACTGCCTCCAACAACATGCCACGTCATATCCGCATCGTGCTGGTGGAAACCAGCCATCCCGGCAACATCGGTGCCGCCGCCCGGGCCATGAAGACCATGTGCCTGGATCGATTGGTGCTGGTGAATCCACTGGAATTCCCCCACACGGATGCCAGCGCGCGCGCTTCCGGCGCCACCGATATATTGGAACGTGCGCAGGTGGTGACGAGCCTGGATGATGCGCTCGCCGGCTGCGTGTTGGTAGCCGGCACCAGCGCACGTCAACGCAACCTCGGCCCGACTGCGCTGACACCACGGGCATGCGTACGCAAGCTGATGGCGGTATCCCCTGAGCAGGAGGTGGCGGTGGTGTTCGGGCGCGAACGCATCGGGCTCACCAATGAGGAGACCGACCGTTGTCACTACCTCATCCATATACCCGCGAATCCGGAGTACGGTTCGCTCAATCTCGCCGCCGCCGTGCAGGTGATCACCTATGAGCTTATGCTGGCGAAACAGATTTCACAAATACCATCGACGTATGATTCGCCGTCGGCAACGACCGAAGATATGGAGATCTTGTATGCACACCTGGAGGCGACTGCGCGTAACAGCGGAGTTCTGGATCCCGCCAATCCCAAGCATCTCATGCGGCGTCTGCGCAATCTCTTCAACCGTGCCCGGCCCGACAAGAGCGAAGTGAATATCCTGCGCGGCCTGTTGAATGCGTTGCAGCACAACCGGCACGGGCACGACCGGGGAAAAGACTGATTTCTCGACTTGCTATAATGTTGCACTGATTATCGCCATGATGGCTTTTGACCATGTCCATTTACCTGGATAACAACGCCACCACACCGCTGGATCCGCGGGTGCTGGATGCCATGCTGCCGTGGTTACAAGGTACACACGGCAATCCGGCCAGCATCCACCGCCCGGGACGCGCGGCGCGTGCCGCACTCGATAAGGCGCGGGCGCAAGTGGCGACGCTGGTGAACGCCCAGCCTGCGCAGGTGGTATTCACCAGTGGTGGGACGGAAGCAGACAATCTGGCGCTAAAGGGTGCCTGCAGCGGAATACCTCGGGGACACGTGCTGATCAGTGCCATCGAACACGCGGCCGTGCAGGCGCCGGCCGAGGATCTCAGGCGCCAGGGTTGGCAGGTGCGGCGTATCCCCGTGGATGCTGATTGCCGCATCGAATTAAACGGGCTGAAAAAAATACTGGACCATGACGTGTGTCTGGTATCGGTGATGCTGGCGAATAACGAGACCGGCGCTATTCAGGATGTGAAGAGCGTAGTTGCAGCTGCCCGGGAACACGGTGCGTTGGTGCATACCGATGCTATCCAGGTGATAGGCAAGCTGCCGGTGGATTTTGTCACCTTGGGTGTAGGCCTCTTGAGTCTCTCGGCCCACAAACTCGGCGGTCCTCGTGGCGTGGGCGCACTCATCGTGGATCGGCGTGTGGACCTGGTGCCGCAGATTACCGGCGGCGGTCAGGAGCATGCACAACGTGGCGGCACGGAGGATCTGGCGGGCATCATCGGTTTCGGCAAAGCCGCGGAACTGGCGTATCTGGAACTGGACGCGCGTCGCCGGCATATGCAGGGGTTGCGCGATACACTGGAGGCCGGTATCCGTGCGATGCACGGCATCAGAATCTTCGCAGAACACGCAGAACGTCTGCCCAACACCGTACAGCTTGGGGTCACGGGTTTCGACGGCGAGATGGTGGTGATGGAGTTGGACAAGCGCGGCATCGCGGTCTCCAGCGGTTCCGCCTGCCATAGTGGCAGCGGCCGACCCAGCCATGTGTTGCTGGCCATGGGCGTGGACGAAGTGCAGGCGCGCAGCGCGGTGCGTATCAGTTTTGGTATGCAGAATACTGTGGACGATGTGCACACACTGCTGGCGTCGCTCACCACCCTGGCCTCAAAACGCAGCGGCGCACTGGCACCCGCATGAGCGTAACCGAGACAACATGAAACAAAAGATCATCTATCTGGATTATGCTGCCACCACTCCGGTGGATCCACGGGTAGCGGAAAAAATGTGTCAATGCCTGACCTGTGAAGGCATGTTTGCGAATCCGGCGTCCGCGCATGCACCGGGACGTGCTGCACGCGGCGCGGTGGAACGCGCCCGCAGCCAGGTGGCGGCACTGGTGGGCGCCGAAGCCGGCGAGATCATCTTCACCTCCGGCGCCACGGAATCCGACAACCTGGCCATCAAGGGCGTGGCACATTTCTACCAGCAAAAGGGCCGGCATCTCATTACCTCCCGCATCGAACACAAGGCGGTGCTGGATACCTGCAAGCAGCTGGAGCGTGATGGTTTTCAGGTGACCTGGCTCAAGCCGGATGTGGACGGGTTGATTCAGCCGTCCATGGTCGAGCAGGCCCTGCGTCCGGATACGGTGCTGGTATCCATCATGCATGTGAACAACGAGATCGGTACCATCAACGACATAGCCGCTATCGGCCGTATCACCCGCGCAAAGGGTGTGTATCTCCATGTGGACGCAGCCCAGAGTGCCGGAAAGCTGCCCATCGATCTGAAAGATCTGCACGTGGATCTGATGTCCTTTTCAGGCCACAAGCTCTACGGACCCAAGGGCATCGGTGCGCTGTACGTGCGCAGCCAACCCCGCGTGCAGCTCGATCCCCTGATGCATGTCGGTGGTCATGAGCATGGCTTGCGTTCCGGCACCCTCGCTACCCACCAGATCGTCGGCATGGGTGAAGCGTTTGAGCTCGCGCGCCAGGAATTGGCAAACGAAGCTCCACAGCTAAGCGCCTTGCGGGATGAGTTGTGGCGGGCCTTGCATGCCGCCATCCCAGAGGCGGTGGTGAACGGGCATCCGACGCAACGCGTGTGCGGCATCCTCAATGTGGCCTTCCCCGGGATCGAAGGTGAAAGCCTGCTGTTTGCCTGCGGCGCACTCGCGGTCTCCAGTGGATCCGCGTGCACCTCGGCGGACCGGGAACCTTCGTTCGTGTTGCGGGCTTTGGGCCGGGATGATCAACTGGCTGGCAGCAGCATCCGTTTCAGCATCGGGCGCTTCACCACCGCTGCGGAAGTGGAGGCGGCAGTGCGCATCGTGGGCGAGGAATATCATCGGCTGCTGGATCTGGCGCCAGCGGGGTAAGGGGCGGTATGTTCTCCGATACCGATTACAGCACCACCGTCTGGAGCCATTTCCGTGCGCCCAAAAATGCCGGTGAATTCCATGCGGGTACGCCCGGGGTGCTCAGCGGAACGGCGGGCACGCGTAAGCATGGCCGAGTCGTGGCATTCCATCTACAGGTGATGGCCGATGGCCGGGTGGCTGATTGCCGTTACCGTGTCTATGGTTGTCCCGCCACCATCGCCTTGTGCTCCTTAACCAGTGAGATCCTCAAGGGCGGACCGCTGGCCGCCGCCGCGGCCTACAGCGTGGTGGCGCTGGCGGAGCAGCTGGGTCTGCCGGCTGAGAAGCGTGCGGCGGCCATCACCATCGAGGACGCGATCCGCAATGCTGCGGGGAGGTACAATAGCCATCTGCGTTCGACGCAGGCGTCCACAGAATTTACCAGGGAGCTTTGATATCGATGGCCATCACCTTGACAGATGCCGCGGCACGGCGGGAGCGGCCGCGGTGATGATCACGCGGTAAAAGGGGGCTTGCTCGGGCCAGCCCAGGGTGCCG
>JAJYBN010000005.1:0-3534 GCA_021779005.1 Pseudomonadota bacterium | reverse complement strand
GGGTGAGCAGCTTTGTGGCGAAACGCGGTGGCCTGGGTTTGCGCCTGGGCGTGAAGAAGACCGGCTGTTCCGGATTCGCCTATGTGGTCGATTATGCGGATGCCGCCCAACCGGAAGACGTGATCTTCGAACAGCACGGCGTCAAGGTGCTGGTGAGTCGCGAGAATCTGCCGTTGCTGGATGGGACCCAGGTGGACTTTGTACGCCAGGGTCTGAATGAGTCCTTCCAGTTCCATAATCCGAACGTGAAGGACGAGTGCGGCTGCGGAGAAAGTTTCAACGTCTGAAAATCCTTGAATTTCCGGGGCTTCCGCCCGATTTTCATTGCCTGCGGCAGGCCTCTGCCGGTACACTTACCCGTTTAGAATTCACGGTAAATCCGTGATCCAACGCCGCGCACGGCCCTGCCAAACAGGTGCCCGGCATCACACCACAGTCAACGCAGCGGAGAACTATTCGTGGCTATCGAGCGCACCCTGTCCATCGTCAAGCCCGATGGCGTGGCTAAAAATATCATCGGCGAAGTCTATGCCCGCTTCGAGAAGGCCGGACTGAGGATCGTGGCGGCGCGCATGTTGCACCTGACGCGCACCCAGGCGGAAGCCTTCTACAGCGTGCATCGCGAACGGCCATTCTTCATGCCGTTGGTGGATTTTATGATTTCCGGGCCGGTGATGGTGCAGGTTCTGGAGGGCGAGAGCGCCATCGCCCGCAATCGCGAAGTGATGGGTGCCACTAATCCCAAAGATGCCAAGCCCGGGACCATACGTGCGGATTTTGCCAAGACCGTGGATGAAAACGTAGTGCACGGCTCGGATGCGCTGGAAACCGCGCGCGACGAGATCGCCTTCTTCTTTTCGCAGAACGACATCTGTCCTCGCGCCCGCTGAGCAACCATGGCCGTAAATGACACCAAGGTGAATCTGCTGGGCCTTGACCGCCCGGCACTGGAAGGGTTTTTTGCGGCACTAGGCGAGAAACCCTTCCGCGCGCGCCAGCTGATGCAATGGGTATATCAACGCAGCGTGACTGAATTCGACGCCATGACCGATCTCGGCAAGACATTGCGTGCCACTCTGAAGGATTGCGCTGAGATCCGTCTGCCGGGGGTGATGAACGAACAGTTATCCAGCGACGGCACACGCAAATGGCTGTTGTGCATGGACGCCGCCAACAGCATTGAGACCGTATTCATACCCGATCAGGAACGCGGCACCCTGTGCATCTCCTCGCAGGTAGGCTGCGCCATGGACTGCAGCTTCTGTGCTACCGGCAAACAGGGGTTCAACCGCAATCTCAGCGCTGCCGAGATCGTCGCCCAGGTATGGGTCGCGAACCAGCGCCTCGGCGCCATCCATGGGGTGGAGCGTGCCATCACCAATATCGTATTCATGGGCATGGGCGAACCACTGGCCAATTACAAGCACGTGCTGACTGCACTGCATGTATTCCTGGATGATTTTGGCTATGGCTTGTCGAAACGCCGTGTCACCGTGAGCACCTCCGGCCTGGTACCGAATCTCAATAAACTTGCCACAGAATGCGATGTGGCGCTGGCAGTCTCGCTGCACGCGCCCAACGATGCGCTACGCGACGTACTCGTGCCCATCAACAGGGTACATCCGATCGCCGAACTCATGGCTGCCTGCCGAGAATATGTGCGTAATCAGGATCGCAGTCATGTGCATATCACATTCGAGTATGTGATGCTCGCGGGCGTCAACGACAGCCTGGACCACGCACAGGAACTCGCAGAACTGGTCAGGGACATCCCCTGCAAGATTAACCTGATCCCTTTCAATGCCTTCCCAGGCACCGAATACCAACGCTCATCAGATGAAGTGATCGAGCGCTTCGGCGAGCATCTCTGGAACAAAGGTATAGTTACCATCACACGCCGTACCCGTGGCGATGACATCGATGCTGCCTGTGGGCAGCTGGCGGGAAAGGTCCAGGACCGGATCCGGCGTGAGCAACGCATGCGTGAGCAATTGGAGGTACGGGTATGAAGATACTAAATGCCAGGATGTCATGGGTATTGGCCGCGTCGCTCATGTTCGCGGGCTGTGTCAGCACTTCTTCGATACCGGACAACAAGGTTTCACTGAAACAGGCGTCGCAGGACAATGTAGCACTGGGCGTTGCCTATATGCAGCAAGGACGCCGCGATCTGGCGATGCAGAAGTTGCAGTTGGCGTTACAGCAGGACTCCGGTAACGCGAATGCCTATTCGTATCTAGGTCTGCTCTATTACAGGAGTGGCGACATCGAGCGCGCTGACGAAAATTACCGTGAAGCTCTGGACAAGGCTCCGGATAATCCACAGATACAGAATAATTACGCAGTATTCCTGTGCCAGCAGGGCAAATTCAAGGACTCTGAAAAATACTTCGTCAAGGCGGCGCAAAACCCGTTGTATCCGACACCCGAAGCGGCGTATGCCAACGCCGGCATGTGTGCCAACCAGGTCCCCGACAAAGTGGCTGCCGAGCAGTTCTTCCGCAAGTCACTGGCCATCAATCCAAATTACCCATTAGCCCTCTATCAGATGGCACGCATGAGCTATGACCAGAAACAGTACCGCGACGCGCTGGGGTTTATACAGCGATTCGATTCGGCCTCGCCCACACCGCGACCTGAAGTGCTGCTATTGGCGGTGCGCACAGAAAACGCTCTCGGCGACAAGCAGGGAGCGGAAGGTTACGCCAAGAAACTGCGCATACTGTTTCCCGATTCACCCGAAACGCAGCAGTTGAACCAGAGTTACAACAATGCAGGAAACTCCGGCCAATAAACCCTTGGATAGTGCATCTGACAGTCTTGGGACGATGTTGCGCGCCGCGCGTGAAGCGCGCGGTCTGTCTGTACATAAAGCCGCGCAAGACATGCACGTGAGCGATAACATCATAGAATCCCTGGAGCAGGAAGATTTCGCCAGTCTGGGTGCTCCAATCTTTGTGCGCGGTCATTTGCGCAACTATGCACGATTACTGGGTTTGCCAGAGGATGAAGTCCTGACTGCCGAGCACAAGGCCGATAAACTGGCGCCTCCTCCGCTTATCACGCAGCAGCCAGGCGGGACGCGTGCTTTTGGGCGACGCTATGCCATGCCGGCATTTTCCGCGATGGTAATCACACTGCTGCTGGTACTGGGCGTGATCTGGTGGCAACACCGCCCAGTGGAACCAACAACGCTGCCGCTGACAGCAAGCGATATGAGTACCACACCAAAATCCGTGGTTGAAGCGCAAGCGATGTCCTCGAACCAGCCAGCCTTCACGGCGAACAGGGCCGTTACTGGTAGCGGAGTCATCGCAGAAAAACCCAAGGAGACACCGCAACATACACTGGCACCCACACCCAGTGCACGCATCAAGTTGAAGCCCATGACAAAACCGGTGGTGCTGTCGGCTGTGCGGACAATTGATATGCAAGCAGCATCGACTGTCACAGACGCCATACCGTCATCACATCTGACTCGAGCTCAATTCACACTGACCCAGGCATCCTGGGTCGAGGTGTACGACACGAGCG
>JAJYBN010000152.1 GCA_021779005.1 Pseudomonadota bacterium | reverse complement strand
TGTGCCCTTTCTGGTAGATAGGTTACAGATTATTCCGAGCACATGGGTGACACTTTCCAGCATTTGCGGAGGATACGCAAATGCCATGGCGGGAGTGTTGCAAAGTGGACGAACGACTACGGTTTGTGGCCCGACTGCTGGAGGGCGAGAAGATGGCGGTGCTGTGCCGGGAGTTCGATATCTCCCGCAAGACCGGTTACAAGATCTTCTCGCGCTACCAGCACTGTGGGCTGGAAGGGCTCGCCGACCGCTCTCGGCGACCGTATCGGCAGGCCAATCGCCTGCCGTTCCAGGTCGAGAAGCGCATCGTGCGCCTGAAGCAGGAGCATCCCAGCTGGGGGGCTCCGAAGATCCGCGAGAAGCTGCACCGTCTGCAGCTGGGGATCAGCCTGCCGGCCATCAGCACCGTGCACGCGGTGCTCGATCGCCATGGGCTGGTCAGCCGCGGTCGCAAGGCCCGCTACCACGCCCAGGGCACCAGCCTCTCGGCCCCCACCCGACCCAACGACCTGTGGTGCGCCGATTACAAAGGTGAGTTCATGCTCACCGACCGCCGCTACTGCTACCCGCTCACCATCACCGACTTCGCCAGCCGTTACCTGTTGTGCTGCGAGGCGCTGGAAACCACCCGGGAGCACTATGCCTTCAGCGTCTTTGAGCAGATTTTCAAGGACTTCGGCCTGCCCCTGGCAATCCGTACCGACAACGGCGTGCCCTTCGCCAGCCGCAGTGCGTTCTTCGGCTTAAGCAAGCTGTCCGTGTGGTGGCTGCGCCTCGGCATCGGCATCGAGCGCATCCAGCCCGGCAATCCCCAGCAGAACGGCCGCCATGAGCGCATGCACCTGACGCTCAAGCAGGAAGCGACCCGGCCGGCCGGGCGCAATTTCCTGCAGCAGCAGGCCAAGTTCGACCGCTTCAGGCGCGAGTACAACTTTGAACGGCCTCACCAGGCGCTCGGCATGCGGTACCCCGCCGAACTCTACAGCGCCTCCCCGCGTCCCTATCGGGGGTTGACCGAGCCGGACTATCCATTCCATGACCGCACCGTCACCGTCACCTATTGCGGGCGCATCTGCCTCGGCAGGCGCAAAATTAACCTCAGCCACGTCTTTGCCGGCCAGAAGCTCGGCATCCGCGAGGTCGCCGAGAACATCTGGCTGGTGAGCTTTATGCATTACGATTTGGGGTTCTTCGACCACGAGACAGGACGCGTCGAATGCGCCGATAATCCCTTCGAGACAAAAGTGTTACCTATGTCTCCGGAATAATTCGTCACCCATGTGACCGGAATAGACCCCTGCAAACAATGGCGGAGAGGGTGGGATTCGAACCCACGTGGGGCGTTTAGCCCCCAACCGATTTCGAGTCGGTGCCGTTGTGACCGCTTCGGTACCTCTCCGTTTCGTCAGGACGTGTCAGCGCGCGTCATTCTGTGTCATTTTTCACATGTTTTCAATCAGTTAGTAGAATCGTCCCGGTATGAACTCGTTTCACCGCGTGTCATCCCAATTCATGCTAGCGCGCTTCCGTGTGCACTACGGATCCAACGTCACTGACAACCGATAACCATGCCGCTCACGCACAAATCCATCCAGCCGCTGCCACCGGGGCGCTGTCCTGTCCGCGTGTCCGCGATGGTTGTCCTCAGGATTCATACCCAGTTTTTTCGAATTATCATGCATCCTCTGGCAAATCCTTCACTCATTTTTCAGAATATCTGCCACCGATAAGCCTGGACACTGTCCTACTAGTTTGATTTTTTAATACCGTTTATATTGGTCGATTAGGGCGAGCACCGAAGAATTCCATTGAATTGTGGCGCAACTGTAGTTTACGGATTGCCTCGAGCATGGCGCCGCGCTCGGAGCTCAAATCCGCATAAGTGCCACATATAAACACCGTGATCAAGTTACTCACATTAGTACCACCGGCTTAGTCCAGTTCGGCTGGGGAGTTACTGCCCCAGTGGCAGATACAGTGTCATCGGTTGGTCAATGCAAGCAATGAACCCAAAGTGCTCGTAAAATCCTTTCGCTCGATCATCCTTGGCATCTACCAGCAGTGCGTAGGCGGCAACCACTTCTCTGGCGTGAAGGCAGCGATCCACAGCCAGACCGATCAACTTTTCACCCAGGTGTTTTCCTTGTTGATCTTTACTAACCGCCAAGCGGCCCATCCGGAAACAGGGTATGGGGAAGCGAGGCAGTTTTTTGCGTTCGGCTTCTGTGAGCTGCGAGGTGTCCACCTCGGCAGCGCTTAGGGTGTAATACCCCAGCACCACGCTTGGCGTTTCCGTGTCCACCAGCACATATATTTGCGTGACTCCTCGTTTGCGATGCTGTGAGGCATAGCGCGCGAGATACTCATTCAGTACCGACGTACCACAGTCGAAGTCAATGCAATTATGGAGCTTGGAATCGAGCCTCTGCTCTTCAAGCACGGCGCACCGAGCCGCGCACCGACTTCAGAGCCTCGTCCAGAGCTTTGTTGGCCGCAAACGGCTTATCCAAGGCAGCCGCAAACTGCGCGAAATCCCGCGCCGACATGCTTACCCGAGTCTCTTGCTCGATCAGTGCCCGAGCTTTCTCCTTAGCAGCCGTGCGCACGAAACCCGCCGTCGTGGTACCCATGAGCGCGGCGGCTTCCGAGAAGAGTTTCTTCTCGTCTTCCTTCAGCTTCAAATCGAAACGGGCGGTGGCGGCGGTCATGCTGGCTCCTGATGCAAATCCATCTTTATGGTACGGGATTTTACCGTACTCTATGATTTTTGGCTACTCTACCCTAGAGGGCCTAATTACTTGGGGTATCTTGACAACTCTAATCGTTGTTTATACATTTGTTGTCACATTTTAATACTTACGTGTGTAAATGAATCAGGCCCAAATCAAGGCAATCAGGGAGGGACTTGGGTTAAACCAAGCCCAGTTTGGCCAGTTGTTCGGTGTGCATGCTATGACTGTCAGCCGGTGGGAGTCCGGGGCAACTCAGCCCAGCCCTTACGAAATTGAGCTACTCAAGGCCTTCAGCGTGTCCTCGCAGGCGCGAGATAAGAAGTTGGCATCCGACCTGAAACAGCTCTTGGTTGGCGCCGGCATTGTTGCAGCTCTTCTGTTCTTACTCAAAAAAGCAGGTGACTAGTGGCCAACATAGATCCGCAGCCCGGTGACAAGCTATTGCGCCCAAATGGACACTTTAATCACACCGGAATTTATGTTGACTTCGGCTGTGTGTTCCACTCCACCGATAAACGGGGCCCGTACCTCAGCTCACTGGCTGAGTTCGCTGATGGCAAGCCGGTCACCGTGCATCCAGCGAACGATGCTGACCGCCCCGCCATCTTATTGCGCGCACAGATAGAGCTGCAGCATAATTGTGTCTACAACCTGATTTTCAACAATTGCCAGCACGTAACTTCACGCGCCGCTAGGTTATGCTTCTAGTGAGGATCTGCAGGCCGTCGTAATATTTGGTTCAGCGTTGTTGCTCTTGTTTTTCGCATCTAGAATCAAATAACGGATTGGCAAGCACCATCGCTCAGATTCCACCGTGCTTAATCGCTATATTCGTTGCGTACGTCGGCTATCTGCTGTCCTGTCCGCGTGTCCGCGATGGTTGTCCTCAGGATTCATACCCGGATTTTCGATTGTTATGCATCCTCAAGCAAATCCTTCACTCATTTTTCAGACTATCTGCCAGCGATAATCCTGGACACCGTCCAACGGGGGTGATTTTTTAATACCCACGCCTTCTGCACCTCTCAGCTCGCGGACAGATGGTTCCAAGGGCATCATCATGGTTATTCAACAGCCTTATATATGTAGAGGATTCCATGCCCTCCCTGCCTGTCCTGGCTTTGATGATTATCTTACCCCTGCTATTGATCGGTGCTACGCTCCTCGTTCGGCGTGTCTGTGGCAACATTCCTCGCGATGGTCGGCGCAAGACCTTGCCCGTGCTCACCCTCCGTCGGATATCAGCGAAACCGGAGTGGGTTCGACAGGTGATCTTCAAACTGAAGGC
>JAJYBN010000151.1 GCA_021779005.1 Pseudomonadota bacterium | reverse complement strand
ACCGTCGAGTCGGCCCTCGCCTACCGCGAACGCATCCTCAAGGCATTACCCGACGGCAGCACATTCAAGCCGCTCATGACCTTGTACCTCACGGACAGTAGTACACCAGAAGAGATCGCCAAGGCCAAAGCCACTGGGCTAATCCATGGTGTGAAGCTCTATCCCGCCGGTGCTACCACCAATTCTGATTCAGGGGTCACGGCTATCCGTAAACGTACCGCGGTTCTGGAAACGATGGCGCGATTGGATCTGCCTCTGCTGGTGCACGGCGAGGTTACTGATGTAGGCGTAGATATCTTTGATCGCGAACAAGTGTTCATCGAGCGCACGCTCGCACCCCTGGTCGACCGCCTGCCGCAGCTGCGTATCGTATTCGAGCACATCACCACCCGGACCGCGGTGGAATTCGTGCTGGCCCGCGGCAAAAATCTGGTGGCCACCATCACCCCCCATCACCTGCTCTATAACCGCAATGCACTGTTCCACAACGGACTGCGGCCACATTACTACTGCCTGCCGGTGCTCAAACCGGAGCGTGACCGGGAAGCCCTCATCAAGGCGGCGGTGAGCGGCAATCCGAAATTCTTCCTGGGCACCGACAGTGCACCGCATGCACGCGCGGCCAAGGAATCTGCGTGTGGCTGCGCCGGCATCTTCAATGCGCCTGCTGGGATCGAACTGTATGCCGAGGTTTTTGAACAGGCAGGTGCGCTCGAGCGGCTGGAAGGTTTCGCCAGTTTCCATGGCGCGGATTTCTACCGCCTGCCACGGAATCATGACAAACTTACCCTGCTGAAGAAAACCTGGACTATGCCCGAGAGTTATCCGTTTGCGGGGCAGGCCATCGTGCCATTACGCGCCTCTGAAAAAGTCCACTGGATACTCGCCGGCTAGTTCCGCGTCAAAGCTTTATCCCGTATGCTGCACGCATGGACAACAACCCTGCGCCGCACCCGTTTTCCCAGCGCTTCCGCGGTTTTTTGCCGGTGGTGGTGGATGTGGAGACCGGTGGCTTCGATGCCAAGAACGATGCGCTGCTGGAGATCGCGGCAGTGCTGCTGGATATGGACGAGGCCGGCAACCTGCGGCGCGGCGCCACAGTCGCTTACCATGTGCAGCCTTTCGCTGGCGCCAATATGGATCCGGAGGCCCTGGCGTTCACCGGTATCGACCCGCATCACCCACTGCGTCCAGCGATCCCCGAGCGTGATGCATTGCAGCGCATATTCCGTGAAGTGCGCACCGCCTTGCACCTTTACAACTGCACGCGCGCGATCCTGGTGGGCCACAATGCCTTCTTCGACTTGGGTTTCCTCAACGCCGCGGTGGCCCGCAGCGACATCCAGCGTAACCCATTCCATCCTTTTTCTAGCTTCGATACCGCCACCCTCGGTGGCGTGGCCGTGGGGCAGACAGTGCTGGCGCGCGCGGTAGCGGCCATGGGCATGGACTGGGACACCGGATCAGCCCATTCCGCGGCCTATGACGCGGAGAAGACCGCCGACCTGTTCTGCATCATCGTCAACCGCTTCCAGGCACTCTACGCCTCCAGCCTGCGGGACCAGTCGGATTATGCGCGTAAGCAGGAATAAGCAATATAGTTGGGTCAACTTACTGGGATTGAATTAACTAAGGGGCCAAATGGCCCCGTTATATTCGTGAACCCTGGTTGCGTCAGATATGCTTAACGCCCTTCTCGTCCAGCAGCTTTCTCAGCTCGCCGGTTTCGTGCATCTCCACCACGATGTCGCAGCCGCCCACCAGTTCGCCCTTGACGAATAACTGCGGGAACGTGGGCCAATTGGAATACTTCGGCAGGCTGGCGCGGATCTCCGGTTCCGCCAGCACATTCACGTGACCGAATTCCACGCCCATGGTTTTGAGTACCTGCGAGGTGCGCGCCGAAAATCCGCACTGCGGGAATTCGGGGGTACCCTTCATATATAACAGTACCGGCTGGCTATCAACCTGCTGCTTGATTTTGTCCATCACATCCATAAATCTTCTCCACGATTCTTAATGGTTCGAAATCTTGATCTCAGAGACGACATCCTTGACGCCGCCCACGCTTTTTGCAGTCCTGATGGCCTCGTCCCTGAGGTAGTTGTTCGGCAAGCTGCCGCTCAGGGTCACTACGCCGTTCTTAGTGATGACATGGATATCGAATGACTTGAGTGCTATGTCACCGACCAGCTTGGTCTTGATCGCGCTCGTCAAGTATGCATCATCCATATAGGTACCGACCCGCTGGCCCAGCATGGGTTGATCAGCGCTCTTGTTTGAAGCGCACCCTGTGGACAGCAGTGCAGCGCTGCTTGTCAGCAGCAACAACGTCAATACACGAAATTTTATGCCCATCGATCAAACCTCCAGCGAGACAGTCTTAGCGTAGATTATTTGTGGCAAACTCCCAGTTCACCAGCTTCCACCAGGCTTCAATATATTTTGGGCGGGCGTTGCGATAATCAATATAGTAGGCATGCTCCCACACGTCACAGGTGAGCAACGGCTTGTCTGATCCAGTAAGCGGATTTTCCGCGTTACTGGACTGCGTCACTGCCAGCTTGCCGTCGGGTTTCTTCACCAGCCAGGCCCAGCCGGAACCGAACTGGCTGGCGGCCTTTTCACTGAATTCCTTGTATAAAGTTTCGAAGGAACCAAAGGACTTGTTGATGGCGTCTGCGAGCGGGCCTTTTGGCAAACCACCGCCCTTGGGACTCAGGCTGTGCCAGTAGAAAGTGTGATTCCAGACCTGGGCGGCCTGGTTGAACATGACGCCCTTGGCCTTTTTAACAATTTCTTCGAGCGAAGCCTTCTCAAACTCAGTGCCCGGAATCAAGCTGTTCAACTTGTCCACATAGGCCTTGTGGTGCTTGCCGTAGTGGAATTCCAGGGTTTCCTTGGAAATATGCGGCGCCAATGCATCCAGTGAATACGGGAGCTTGGGTAATTCATGGGTCATGGGTGCCTCCTTAATCATTATCATGCAATATTGCGGGGATAGACCGCAGCATGAGCCGTAGAAGTTCAGCGCGCGATCCGTATAACTGGACTAAGTCTAATCCCATGTCGCAAGGCGCGCAAGCAATGCAGTGCCACGTATAATTCTGCGCCAATGAAATTTTCTCGACCAAACGATATCCCCGCTGTTGTGCAGCGCGCACTCGCCGAGGATATCGGCACCGGCGACCTGACCGCTGGCCTAATCGACGCTGAAACTCACGCCCGTGGCCAGGTGATTTCGCGTGAAACGGCGGTAGTATGTGGCAGCCCTTGGTTCGATGAAGTCTTTCGCCAACTGGATGAACGTATCCATATCGAGTGGCATGCACAGGATGGTGATCCAGTCAGCGTCAATCAGATACTGTGTCGTCTTGAAGGATCGGCACGTGGGTTGCTCAGTGGCGAACGCACTGCACTCAATTTTCTGCAAACCCTGTCCGGCACGGCTACCAGTGCGCGCCGTTTCGTGGATGCCATCAAAGGCACCCGTGCGACGATCTTGGATACCCGCAAGACAGTGCCCGGACTGCGCAGTGCACAGAAATACGCGGTGCGCTGCGGCGGCGCCAGCAACCATCGCATGGGGCTGTATGACGGCATCCTCATCAAGGAAAATCACATCATGACCGCAGGCGGTATCGGCGCCGCGATAACAGCTGCCCGCCGCCAGAAGATTGAAGTAGCGGTGGAAGTGGAGGTGGAAAACCTGCAGCAGCTGCAGGAGGCACTCACAGCAGGCGCTGATATCCTGTTGCTGGATAACTTCGACCTGGGCGGATTGCGTGAGGCTGTGCGCATCACGGCTGGCCGGGCCAAGCTGGAAGCTTCCGGCGGCATTGATCTGGCGCAACTACGCGCCGTGGCGGAGACCGGCGTGGATTACATCTCCGTCGGCGCACTCACCAAGCACCTGCAGGCTGTGGACCTGTCCATGCGCTTTGAAGTTGAGACCAATCCGGTCAGTAACCGGCATTAGATCTCGAAATCCGGCTGGCCGCGCAACAACCGGTTGCACTGCTCCTGGTCCAGGGCTGCG
>JAJYBN010000150.1 GCA_021779005.1 Pseudomonadota bacterium | reverse complement strand
TCTATCCACCATGTGGCGTAGGTGGAGAAACGGAAACCGCGTTCAGGATCGAACTTTTCCACCGCATGGATCAGGCCCAGATTGCCCTCTTCAATCAGGTCCAGCAGCGGCAGGCCGCGATTGATGTACTTGCGCGCGATCTTCACCACCAGCCGCAGGTTGCTCTCGATCATGCGGCGGCGCGAGACTTCGTCGCCTTTCAACGCGCGGCGGCTGTAATAGACTTCTTCCTCGGCGGTCAGCAACGCCGAATAACCAATCTCCGAGAGATATATGCGGGTGGCATCCAGCTGCGCTTCCACCAGCTGCGGTTCGGTTTCTGCCGGTTCCGGCTGCAACACTGCAACCGTGCCCCCGTCCAACAGGGATTCCTCACCATCGCCTTCCTGCAGGTTAGCCGGGTTCAGCGGCTCCTCGGATTCGGGAAACAGTTCTTCGTCCGCTTCCGGTGTGCCTTCGCGATTGAAACTCGTCATGGTATCCGGGACGCTCTCGAACAAGCGTGTGTACTTAATCTTGCCAAGTGTTGTACCTTGTATGCAAGTGTCAGTGGGCCGGTAGATAGCTCAGGGGGTTCACCGGTTTGCCGTTGTAACGGATTTCGAAATGCAGCAATGGATGCCCGTCCCGGTCCAGACCCATGGTGGCGATACGTTCGCCGGCTTTGACTGTTTGGCCTTCCCGCACCAGCATCGAGTCATTATCTGCGTAAGCGCTCAGGAACTGCTCGCTGTTCTTGATGATGATGAGATTGCCGTAGCCGATGATGGCGCTGCCGGTGTACACCACCTTGCCGGGCGCCGCAGCCATGATGTCCTGGCCGCGCACCCCACTGATATCGATGCCTTTGGAGAGTGGATGATTCGGATGATAGAGACGCACCAATGCGCCCTTGGCCGGCCAGATCCATGTCAGGGGGCCGGAGGGCGGCGCGTAATCCTCGGATACAGCTGCTTGTGAACGGGTTACGACTACGCCTTTACGCGTAGCGGACTTGGTGCTGGACGCAATGTATCGCGAGGGAGCCGCCAATACCAGTGTCTGACCAGGCTTGATGAGATAATCGGAGCCGATGCCGTTCCAGGCCGCCACGTCATGGTAATCAAGACCATAGCGCCAGGCGATGGAATACAGCGTATCGCCCGGCCGGATTGTATATTGCCCGGGAATCGGTTCTGCGGTAACAGGCTCCTGTGCCTGCCCGGAACTCCCACGCGGATTCCAGTTGAGGGCACCGGCGCAACCCGCCAGCAATCCCACGCAACAACCCGTTACTGTCACGGCTCGCAGGATGCCGTTCATTCCATGCCTTCTACCAGCGGCACGAAACTCACCCGATCCAGGAGCTTGCGCGTGAAGTCGGTCTCACTGCGGCGCGTTATCAGCAACAGCTCCTGTTCACTGGTTCTGCCCGCTGGGATCACCATGCGACCGCCGATTGCCAGCTGTTCAAGGAGCGCCTGTGGCACTTCGACCGGTGCGGCGCCCACCAGGATACCGCCGTAGGGCGCATGCTGTGGCCAACCCCAGCCACCGTCCGCATGGCGGTAGCGCACGTTTCGGACCTTGAGGCTATTCAGCGTCTGGCGCGCGCGCAGCTGCAAGGGTCCAAGCCGCTCGACGCTGTACACCATCGGCACAAGCGCCGCCAGGATCAGCGTCTGGTAACCGCAGCCGGTGCCCACCTCCAGCACTTTTTCGGGAATGCCGTCCGCCATCAGCACTTCAGTCATGCGCGCCACGATATAGGGCTGGGAAATGGTCTGGCCCAGGCCAATGGGCAGCGCCGTATCTTCATAAGCACGGCTCGCCAGTGCTTCGTCCACGAACAGATGCCGCGGCGTGGAGCGGATTAGATTCAGAACCTCAGCGTCATTGATGCCCTGTTCCTTGAGTCGCAGCACCAGGCGCTCGCGGGTGCGCGCCGAGGTCATTCCGATACCACGGGTACTGGCGGCCATCACGGCAGCGGTATCCCCTGCAACCAATGCGATAAGGGATCGAGGGCGGTGTATTGCGTCAGGTCGATCTGCAGCGGTGTGACCGAGACAAACCCCCGGCGAACCGCATAAAAATCCGTGCCGATGCCGGCGTCCTGCTCGGCTCCGGGCGGCCCCACCCAGTAGATGGCCCGCCCGCGTGGATCCATGGCTTTGGTGACCGGTTCGGACCGGTGCCGGTAGCCCAGGCGAGTGGCCTCCACGCCCTGTAATTCAGCCCATGGCAGGTCCGGCACATTAACGTTAAGGATGGTGTTGGCCGGCAGTGGATGGGTCAGCAACCGCTTTACCAGATCGCAGGCGACGCGTGCGGCAGTGGCGCAATGCTGCGGCATCTCCGTCACCAGCGACACGGCGATCGCAGGATAGCCCAAGAAGCGCCCCTCGATGGCCGCCGCCACGGTACCGGAATACAGCACGTCGTCGCCCAGATTGGCGCCGGAATTGATGCCCGAGACCACCATATCCGGTTCGTGCTCCAGCAGGCCTGTGATGGCCAGATGCACGCAGTCGGTGGGTGTACCGTCCACACATACCACCCCCGGCTCATCCTGGCGCACCCGCAAGGGCATATCCAGAGTCAGGGAATGGCTGGTACCGCTGCGGTTGCGGTCCGGAGCGACGATGGTGACCTCGGCGAACAGCCGCAGCGCTTCTGCCAGGCAGCGCAGACCTTCGGCATGGCAGCCGTCATCGTTACTGAGAAGAATTTTCACCCATTAATCCGCCGATACAACAGCGGCCATTAGGATACTGTAAAAACACGCTTGATATACTGTCGCCGGTCAGAGTAGTAGCAGCCATGACAAGCAAGTTCAAGCTCAATGATGAAGAATCACGCGCGTTCCGCGATGCAGTCGCGGGTGCCAAGCCTTTACCATTCAAACCATCACATCACGCACCCAAGCCCAAACCCAGTGCGCGCTTCGCACGAGCGGCCGCTGCCGAAGTGCTGGTGGAAAGCCTCACTGGCATGCCGGACCCGGATGAGCCTTTGCTGGGCGAGGGTCTGTATTATTCAAGACCCGGGGTACAACAAGGTGTACTGCGCAAACTGCGCCGTGGCCAGTTCAGCGTCGGCGATGTGCTCGATCTGCACGGCATGCGCAGCGAGGATGCGCGCCAGGCACTGGCTGAATTCCTGCACGAAGTGCGTGGTCAGCGCATGCGTTGCGTGCGCATCATCCATGGCAAGGGTTACCGTTCTGGACCGCGCGGACCGGTATTGAAACAGAAACTCAATGGCTGGCTGCGGCAGCGGGATGAAGTCCTGGCCTTCTGCTCAGCACGCCCGGTGGACGGCGGTACCGGCGCCGTGTATGTGCTGCTGAGCAGCCGTTAAAACCTTTCTAATTCATCCAGGAGAGCTAGCGTGCATATCACATTGAACATCAATCTGCTGGTAATCTTCACGCTCATCGGCGGATTGATCGTACTGTTCTGGCCGAAGCTGTTCGAGCGTCTGAAGCCACTGCGCTACATCATCGGCATCGGCTTGTTGGTGTTTGGCCTGATGAATCTTTTCGGGATTCATATAGAGATTGTCAATTGATGCATATGGCACACACGCTCGCTAATCGATATATATGGCGGCATTTGAAGCAGGTCATGAAACTTAAAGACTCAGTAACCATGTTATCCCTGGCGCCACTGGAGGGCATTAAATATACCTAAGACTTGCGCGCAGCCAGCTCGGCCACCAATGCACGCATGGCGGTCTGAGTCTCGGCACTGAACCATCTGTTCATCAGTTCATCATGGCTGCGGTCGCCGAGTTTGGCGAATATATCGACGAGATCGGCGCGCGCCTGACTGCGGGTGATGGTAGCTGCAGTCTTGGGCAATGCCAGCAGGCTGCGGCACCATTCCAACGCCGCCGGCACCACCAGTTCGGGCGCGAACGGCAGCGAGGCCAGTGCCGCGGTCGGCGCCAGGGTGCCGTCGTCGACGACGTAGGCGCGGCTGGCGCCGCGTGCGGTGTAACTCTGGAACCGGCGCGAGACGCCGCGATACTCCAGGCGCGCGTCCACCGGGCCGTCGCTGGCGGTCAGGCCCCAGACGTTCTCGCCGTAACCGGCCCAGC